>JAUIME010000307.1 GCA_030433195.1 bacterium | reverse complement strand
CCAAGGCGTGTTCGACGGCAACGGCCCGCAAGCCGGTCGTCCGCTCTACGGCAAGTGCGTCGAACTCGACGTCGTGCCCTGATCCACCCCCGATTGCCTCTCAGGAGGCGACCGGAAATGTGACGATACTCGAACGAGCCTCGCGACCTTCGCGGGGCTCGTTCTTTTGTTCGATCACCGACTCGACCGCTGTCCCCGCGAATCAGCCCCGCCCGCCTCATCCCCTCCGCCAGGCGAAAACCGCGGCGCGATTACTTGCCGATCGAAGAGGACGGGATATACTTCTCGGCCCGCCTCACGAGCATCGATCGCGACCGCGTCGCTCCTTGCCGCCCGAGCCTGCCTTCACACCCTCCCCGATCCGCCAACGCCCTCCAGGAGCCATGATGCGCCGAGACGA
The DNA here is from genome assembly GCA_030433195.1 of bacterium. Classification (GTDB taxonomy): domain Bacteria; phylum Planctomycetota; class JACOTG01; order JACOTG01; family JAUIME01; genus JAUIME01. Next base: position 6,171 of record JAUIME010000307.1, on the reverse strand, counting down.
AAGAGGCTTCACGCTGATCGAGATGATCATCACCGTCGCCATCATTTCGGCGCTCGCCGCGATCATGGTGCCCATCGTCTCGTCGGAGCTCGGTCAGGCGTCGGAAGCGACCGCGCAAGGGGAAGCGCGACGCATCGGCACGGCGATCAACCAGTTCTTCAAGGACACGGGGTTCGCCCCCACCGGCCCGCTCGGTGACGACACGCTCGAGTATCTGCTCGGCGCCGGCACCGAAGTCAACCCCAATCCCTTCAACGACGACAACGGCGACGCGGGCGATCTGACGGACTACCTGACGAACGGCGGCGTCAACGGCGGGACGCAGTGGAAGGGTCCGTACCTTTCCGGCGTACGGCCGGATCCCTGGGGGAACGCCTACCTCGTCAACGTGAACGGGTTCTTCGACGGCGACGAGTACGTCTGGGTGATCTCGGCCGGTCCGGACGGAGTCCTCGACACCGACCCCGACGACACGATCCTCCAGAACGACGACCTGGGGATCCTCGTCGACTGATGCCGCGTCAGCGCCCCGCCGGCGCTTCGGCGATCACCACGGGAGTCGGGCCTCGACGTCCGATCCCGTCGCGCCGTTCCTCGCGCAGGATCTCGTAGACGAGCAGCAACGCCGAGAGGTTGTGCTGCACGTAGTCGATGCGCACTTCGTCGTCTTCCAGCCCCTTGCGGAAACCGCCGATCGCGCGTTGCGGCCGCGGGTAATACATCGACGACTCGGGGCGAATCTGCGTCCGCAGCTGGAAGAGCACGTTGAGGCAGATCGTTTCGAGCACGGTCTCGGCGGCTTCGAGTCGGCCGTTGTCGCGCAGCATGCGATACGCCGCCGCGAGTCCTTCCGTACGCGTCGCGGTCGGCGTTCCGCGCGGCGGCACGTAGTACGAGCCGAGCCAATCGGGATGACGCGGGTTGCGGTTCTGCGAGCTGCGGATCGCGTTGCAGATGCGCTCGGCGTGGTCGAGATAGAGCGAATCGGGACGCGCACGATGGAGCGCTTCGAGCCCGTACAAGAGCCAGTGATCGTGGTTGAGGCGCGCGTCGGGAACGTCGGCGTCGCGAACCGTGATCAGCCAACGGGCGGCCGCCGCCGCGGCGTCGACCCAGCGCTCGTCCCCGTCGAACTCGTGAATGCGCATCAATGCGAGGATCGCCTCGCCCGGATAGTACTGCGACACGAACGGCAGTGTCTCGTCTTCGGGATAAGTCCACTTCGAGATCAGTTCGCCGGTCGGCTTTTGGTGCGCGAGAATCGTCCGCCCGAGGCTGCGCAAGAGCGGCCCGTCGGACGCGTCCCCCAACACCGCGATCCGCTCGGCGAGCGCGATGGCCGCGAGCGCCACTCCGCCGAGCTTGACCTCGTCGCGTACGACGACGCTCGCGCGCGCCTCGCTGCCGCTTCGCTGCGTGTGGATGTAGTCCTTCAAATAGGCGAGGGGCGCGACCGTCGCGCGCAGCAGCTCTTCGTCGCCGGTCTTGCCGAACAGCTCGAACATCGAGTAGAGCGTGCCGGCATGCCGCAGCATGTTGTAGCCGGACGGTTCCGCGTCCGTGCGAGGATCGTAGAGGTAGCGGAAGCTCCCGTCGATGTGACGCGCCGACTTCAAGTACTCCCCGCCGAGCTTCGCGGCTTCGAGCAGATCGGCGCGGTGCACGATCTCGGGATCGAGATTCCCGCGGTACAACGGTGACGTCGTCCCCTTGGCGCGGAACCACGAGGCGCACAGAAAGCGGCGATAGAAGACGTTGCCGTCGTCGGGCGGATCGATCCGGCCGCCGCGGTCGCGCCCGACGTACCGACGCATCTCGTCGAGACGCAGTCGCCCGCTGTCGTCGACGAGCGAGGCCGCCACGAGCTCCTCCGGGAGGAACGCGACGCGACTCGCGCTGTCGAACACGATTCCCTCGAGGCTCGGGATGATCGACACCGGATTGCGCAACCGGTGGATCTCGACGCCGCCGACTTCCTCGACGACATCGAGCTTGATCCATGGCATCCGCGGCACGAAGCCCTCGGCGGGAGCGAATTCCGCGAGCGCGCGCTCGAGCGCCGAGCGCAGCCCGTGCCCGACGCCGACCTGAACGCGAGCGCGAGCAAACGCCCCACCCGCCGACACGAACACCGCCCGCGGCGCGAGATCGTCTTCGAGCCGTTCGGGAAGCGCCCCGAGGATGCGACCGCCTCCCGCGAGCGACGCCTCGACCGCACGCATCACCTCGTCCGCCTCGTCGGGCTCGAGCGCGAGCGGCATGCGGATCTCGGAGAATCGCACGTCGGCGCGATTCGACAAGTCGTGTCGAACCCACCGATCGAAGACCCCGAGCGCGACCGCGGCGATCAAAGTCGTCGCGACGCTCACGATGATGAAATTGCGCATCCGCCGTCCCGCCTCACGATCCATCCACGAAGTGCAACGCAATCCTTCACTTCGGGACTTCGCGGGGCGAGCTTTAGCCGACGGCTCCTACAGCGTCTCCGCTGCGCGCGCGATCAGCGGGACCCGGCCGTCAGCTCGAGACTTCGCTCCCAGAGTTGGTTGGCGAGGATCTCGTCATAGGAAAGCGGCGACGATTCGGTTTCGTGGCGATTCACGAAGTACTTGCCCGAAACGCCTTCGACGTCGGGCGACGTCGCGAGGTACGCGATCGTGTCGGCGCCATCGTCGGTCGAAATGACCTTGACGCGCTTCACCCAGAACAGCATCCGCAACCAGAGCCGCGTCTTGAAGAGGGACGAGAGGAGGCCCGTGTCGACGACGCCGGGATGCACGGCATTGACCGTCACCCCCGTGCCGCCGAGCCTCTGCGCGAGCTGGTACGTGAAGTACAGGTTGGCGAGCTTCGACTTCGAGTACGCCATGAGCGGGTCGTAGGACGACTCGGACTGCGGATCCGTGAAGTCGGAGACGCGCTGGTGCGCGGCCGACGCGACGTTCACGATGCGGGCCGGCGCGCTCGCCTCGAGCTGCTTGAGCAGCAGGTTCGTGAGCAGGAAGTAGGCGACGTGATTGACCGCGAACGTCTCCTCGACGCCGTCCTTCGTGACGCGACGCTCCTGCAACAGCACGCCGGCGTTGTTCACGAGAACGTGCAGCGCGTCGTAGCGCTCGCGGAACTCCTTCACGAACGACCGGATCGAACGCTGATCGGCGAGATCGACGGTCATGCACTCGATGGCCGAGTTGCCGGTCGTCTTGCGCAGCTCGTCGCGCGCGGCTTCCCCGCGCGCGGCCTCGCGGCACCCGAGCACGACCCGGGCCCCCGTCCGCGCGATCTTGTCGGCCACGGCCTTGCCGATGCCGCGATTCGCGCCCGTGATCAGGACCGTCTTGCCTTCCGCACGCGCCGTATCCGTGCCGCCGCTCATGATGCACCTCGTCGAAGAGTCTCGAGTCGCGCGGCGGGCCTGCCGCCGCGTCGGGCCGAGAGGATACCAACGCCGCCCGCCGCCGGAAACGGCCTGCTCACGGGCCTTTGCACGGTGCGGGTTCCCGCGCGCGCCGCCAGCTCGTAGAATCGACGGGTTCGGGGCCGGTGCCCGGCTGCGCCGCCCCTGCCCGATCCACCCGTCACCCACGGACCGAATCCATGACTCCCGCATCCAACGCACCTCCCGGCACCACACCGCGCGGACGCCTCTCGGGGACGCGCGTCCTCCTGGGTTTCGGGCTGTTCGTGGGGCTCGTCTTCGGATCCGCGGTCCTCTTCTACTTCAGCGAGCTCGACACACGCCTCGACTACGAAGCCGAAAAGCAGGCCCGCGTACGCGACTTCAAGGCGACGGCCGCGTGGATCGACGCCACCGAGGGTTCGAGCACGCCGCCGCTGTCGAGCCCGGCCGCCCTGCCCGACGACGCGCCGCTGCGGCTGCGCTTCACGTGCGACGGTCCCGTGCTGCTCTACGTGTGGCGCGAGTCCGCAGGCGGGACGCGTCCGCTGTTCCCCGAAGATCCGCGCCAGACGCCGCAGCCGATCCGCCCCGACGAGCCGCTCGAGCTTCCGTACGAAGAGGACGGCACGCAGAGCCACTGGACGCTCGACGCACGCCGCCCCGTCACGCTGCACGTGCGCGCGACGGCTCGCCGCGACACCGACCTCGAGAACGCGCTCGCCTCGGGCCGTTCACCCGACCTCGAATCCACCCCGTCGCCCGCGTTCGGCGAACTCGTCGACTCGCGCGGAGGCGTCTTGCATTGGACATTGGACATCCCGGAGTCGGCGCGCGACGCGTCGTCTCCTCGCTGACATCGGAGGCTCCCATGAATCGCATCCCCGCCCTCCTCGGGCTCGTGATCCTCGGCCTGTCGCTCTCGATGAGTGACCGTCCGGCAATGGCCGGCTCGACCGAAACCGAGTCGACGCCCGCCGCGGATGACGCCGACGACACCGCGACCGTCGCCTCGGCCGATCGCTACACGGTCGTCGATCCGGAAGGCATCGCGCGGCGGCTCGCGCAGTACGCCCCGTTCGATCTGCACTACGACGACTCGCGCCTTTCCGACGCCGAAAAGAAGGCGCTCGAAAAGCTCGCCGCGGCCGGCGACTTCCTCGACGCGATCTTCCTCGAGCAGATGCTCGCCGGCAACGAGCGAATCTTCGACGCGCTCGTCGAGCAGTATCGTGCGAACCCGTCCGACGCGAATCGCCGCGTCCTCGAGTATTTCTGGTTCAACAAGTCGCCGTACGACCAGGCAAACGACGATGCGCCGAACAGCGTGTTCCTGCGCGGCCCGGGCATCCCCGAACCGATGGACCCGGCGCGCACGTTCTATCCGAGCGGGCTCACGGCCGACGCGTTCGAGTCTTGGCTCGCGACGCTGTCACCAGACGCTCGCGCGGCGGCGAACAGCGACTTCACGGTCATCCGCGGCAAGGTCGCGGGCGGTGCCTCGCAGCTTCGCGCGGTGCCCTACAGCGAAGCCTACGCGGAACATCTCGCACCGCTCGCCGACACGCTCGAAGACATCGCGAAGCTCGTGCCCGAGTCGACGCTCGGCAAGTTCCTCGCCGCGCGCGCGACGGCGTTCCGCACGAACGACTACCGCGAGAGCGAAGGCCTGTGGATCGGCATGAACGACATCGACGATCCGGGTCGCGGCAACATCGACGTCACGATCGGACCGTACGAGAACTACCTCGACGAGCTGCTCAAGAAGAAGGCCGCGTTCCAGTTCTACCTCACGGTGCTGCGCCCCGAGGCGACCGAAGCGCTGCAGCTCTACAAGTCGCACGTGCAGTCGATGGACGCGTACCTGTGGGAGCTGTTCCAGAAGTACTACGGCACCGAGGGTGTCGTGCGTTGGCTTCCGCCCGGCGACGACGTGACGCTCGTCGCGGTCGACGTGGCCTACGCTTGCGGCATGGGGAACCAAGGCGTGCAAACGCTCGCCTTCAATCTCCCCAACGTCGCCGAGTGGCAAGCCGAGTTCGGCACGAAGAAGGTCATGCTCATGAACGTCCTCGACGGCAAGTTCGAGAAGATCCTCGCGCCGATCGCGGACACGTTGCTCGATCCGAAGGACCGCGACGCCGTCGTCGCCGCGATGTTCACCGACAACACGGTGCGTCACGAGGTCGCGCACGGGATCGGGCCGTCGACGATCTTCGTGACGCTCGCCGAAGGCGAGTCGGCCGAGTCCGCCATGAAGGTGAAGGACGCGACCGGCAAAGAGCTGCGCGCCCAGAAGACCACGCCGCGCGACCGCATGCAGCGCTACTACAGCGCGTTCGAAGAGGCCAAGGCCGAGATCGTGTCGCTCTTGTTCGGGTACTGGCTCGTCGAGAACGACATCGTCGACGATCCGAACTACGTCCGCAACATGATCACGACGTACGTCGCGTCGACGTTCCGCACGATCCGCTTCGGCGCCACGTCGGACCACGCGCGCGGCAAGATCTTCGAGTTCAATCGCCTCACCGACTACGGCGCCATCGAGTACGACGGCAACGTCTTCCGCATCAACGAGGAGCGCTTCCGCGGCGCGGTCGAGAAGCTCGCGATGGACATCCTCGCGATCCAGATGTTCGGCGACGTCGACTCGGCCGAGTACCTGCTGCGCGCCGACGGCCACGCACGCACGAACGTTCACGAAGCGCTGCGCAAGATCGACGCCAAGGACATCCCGATCGATCTGCGCGTCCACTACCCGTTGGGCCGCAACT
>JAUIME010000306.1 GCA_030433195.1 bacterium | reverse complement strand
GATACCGCCACGACGCTCCGCCTCGGCAGCGTGCTCGCGCGCACCGGCAAGGTCGCCCGCGTAGTAGAGCGCGGTAGCGAGACGCTCGTGCGTTTCGGTGCGAACGTCCGCGTGCTCGTCACTCGGGTCTTCACCGACGACCGTGAGCACGGAGCGCCATTGTTCGATCCCCGCATCGCGGCGGCCCGAACCGTAGAGGAGCGACGCCAACAGCGCGCGCGGCTCCGGCAGCGTCGCGTCGAGGTCGAGCGCGGTCCGCAGCGCCGCTTCGGACTCGTCCACCTTGCCCTTCAGGAACAACGCGCGACCGAGACCCGCGTAGGACTGCGCGTCGGTCGGATCGGTGAGGACGGCGTCCGAGAAGTGACGGATCGCGCCGAGGAAGTTGTTGTAATCGCCGAGGCTCGCGTAGCCCGCTTCGCGACGCTCGCTCGCGGCCGCGGGATCGCCGAGTCGGTCGAGCTCGGGTGCGGTCGCCCGGTCGAGTTCGACGCGCCCGGAATCGTACCGGAGCCCCGCCATCGCTTCGCGCACGACGCGCTTCTTGTAGGTCTCGATCGGGCTCGCGCCGTCGCTCGCCGACATCGTGTCGTCGGTCGTTCCGGCAGGCTTCTCGCCGGTGCCCGAAAACGCGTAGATCGCAAGGCCGAGCGCGCACAGGATCGCGAGAATCCCGAACCGCGTCGCCCAGGTTCCTTTCGTCATGGTCCTCTCCTTCTCTGGTTCTTCTCAGGGGCTGATGTGCCGGACGGATGCCGGTGGGGATCGCGCCGCGATCGTACCACAACCCGACACCCGCCCGGAACGGCTCGCAGCCCTTCTCGATCGCAGAAGGAGCGCAGGAACCCGTTGCGTCACTCCTCGGATCGGCGCTCGTATCGCGCCCGATAGCGCGAATTGAACTCGATCGTCACGGCCCGGATCGCGCCGCTGTCGTCGGTCTCGGCCACGCGACCGGTCACCAGGGCCGCCCCCGTGCCGTCGACGACCTCGAAACGTCCGCGCGCCCCCGGTGCGACGACGCCCGTGAGATCGCCGAGCCACGCGCGCGGCTCCCCGTCGACCTGTGCGAATCGGACCGTGCCCCAGTCGTCGTTCTCGAACGTGCCGCTCCAGTCGAACGAAGCGCCACGACCACGCGACCGCGATCCTCCGAAACCGCCCCCCGCAGGCTCGGCCTGGCGGGTCTCCCGCGCCCAGGCCTCGTACCGTGCGAGGCGATCGTCCGGCTCGAGACCGAGGAGCCGATCGTAGACGTCGGTCGCGACGATCTCGCCCATCGTCGAGCTCGAGGCATTGACGAGAACGGCCACGCCGATCCCTTCCTCGGGCAGGAACGAGAACGTCGACGAAGCGCCACGATAGCCACCGCCGTGTTCGAAGTAGGTCCGCCCACGGTAGGTGCCCTTCATCCAGCCGAGCCCGAAGCCGCGCCGCACACCGATCGAGTCCGCCGGCTGTGCGTACGTCGACTGGGTCTTGCGGATTTCCGCGACCGTTTCGGGCGCGAGCAAGCGCCTCCCGCCGGGCGCTCCGTTCGCGAGCTGCAGACGAATCCATCGCGCCGCGTCGTCGATCGACGTACCGAGACCGCCGGCCGCGTGCATCGTGCGGTCGGTCTTGTGCCCCGAACGCACCCACCCATCGCCTTGCGGCAGGTACGGGAACGCTACGTTCGCATCGGCATACATCGGATCCGCGTAGCCGGTCGTCCGCGCCATCCCCATCGGCTCGAACCAATGCTTCGCGAGATGATCCCGCCACGTTTCGCCCGTGACGGCCTCGATCACGCGGCCCGCGAGCGTGAAGTGCACGTTCGTGTACGACACCTCGCCCGCGACGTCGGCCTCGCTCATCCAACGCCAGTAGCGGTCTTCCGTGATCTCGCCCGTGTATGCGTCGAGACGCACGATGGGCGACGAATTGATCCCGTGCCGATGGCACAGGAGATCGCGCACCGTCACCTCGTCGGCGGCGCCATCCGGCAGATCGAAACGCGGCAGAATCGATTGTACCGTGGCATCGAGATCGAGCTTGCCGTCTTCGGCGAGCTTCGCGATCGCGGTCGCCACGTACGTCTTCGTGATCGACGCGATGTAGAACATCGTGTCCCCGTCGACGGGGAGATCTTCTTCGACGTTGCGCACGCCGAGCGTCTCGCGATAGAGAATGCCGTCCGGCCCCACGACCGCAACGGCCAAGCCGGGCACGTTGAGTGTCTCCATCGCACCGCGCCAACGCTCGCGAAGTCCCTCGAGCGCTTCGGGCGCCTGCTCGATCGAAGTCTTCGCCGAAGGAGCGGAAGAATCACCCGCCGGTTGCGGCATCCCAGTCGCGAGAGCGGCGGCGGACCGAGCCCCCGTGAGTGCGAGCGCGCATGCGAGGGTGAGGACGAGCCGACGTGCGCGGACGATCCTTCGCGTTTCGATGGTCCATGCATCCATGGTGCATCCCTTTCTGCGGAGAATCCGCGTGACGTTTCACGTTCGCCCGAACCGAGAGGCAGCTTAGGCGGACCGCGATTCGTCGTCTTGAACGGATGCAACCCGGCGCGTCACGCGCGAACGAAGTCCCGATACTGCTTGGGAGACATCCCGGAGGCCGCTCGGAAACTACGGGTGAGATGCGCCTGATCGGCGAATCCGCAGCCGTACGCGATCTCGGCAATCGGGGTGGCTTCGTCGGCGAGACGCCGCGCCGCCTCGCGCACGCGAACCGAACGCACGTACTCGCGAACCGATCCCCCGCGCCATCGCCGGAAGACCCGCGCGAGATGTACGGGATGCACGCCCGCGCGTTCCGCGAGATCGCGCACGCGGACGGGTACGAGATCGGACGGCTCGAGAACGCTCGTTTCGATGTCCGCGAGAACCCCGTCGAGCCAGCTCGGAGGCTCGCGATCGTCGCGCGGCTGCGCGGCCTCGCCGGGCCGCGCCCCGAAGAGATCGGGGAGCCCTCGCCTCGCCACCGTACCGAAGCTCTCGCCTCGATCCCGGAGCGCGTCACACAAGCCGAGCAGCGTCCGCATCGGCGTTCCGAACCAACTCCACCCCCACGCGCCGAAGCCACGCTGCGCGTCGAACACGACCGCGAACATGCGCGCACCGCTCGCACCGAAGGAGTCCTCGTGGCGTGTGCCCGCGGGTTTGCGCACGACGCTGCCCGCGCGACCTGTCGACGTCGCGGCGCCCACGGTCTCGTCCACGCTGCCCGCGAGCACGAGGCTCACGCTGTGCGTCCGATGCGTGTGCTCCGGCATCGAGTAGCCGGGGGCGTACTCGACCTCTTCTAATCGTACGCCGTCGACGCACGCACGACGCAAGAGTCGTGGCGGGTGATCGGCGCCCGTGCTCCGGGCGGCCGCCACGCGGGAGGATTCGCGCGCTTTCAGGTCTTCGTTCGGGTCGCTCACGTCTCGACAGATCCTCGCCAGCCGGCTCCGCTCTCCTCCGCGTGCGTCCATGGTCGCACGCCGAACGGGCCGAGGGAAGGATCGACCGCACCGCGTCGGATCTGTCGAGACTCGGCGAAGCGTTACTCGGAGGATTGCGCGAGTGGTTTCACCTGGGCCAGGTATTCGCGAACGTCGTCCCGCTCGGTGAGCATCAGGGCTCTCTCGAGCAGCGGAACCGCGTCCTTGTAGCGCTCCATGGCGACGAGGACCTTGCCGTGCTCGAGCTTCGCCGCGCCCTCGAACTCCTCGAGGGCTTCCGCGCGCTCGAAGTAGAGGATCGCCTTCTCGAAGTCCTCCCTCGCGCGGGCGTGCAAACCGAGACGCAGGATCGCATCCCCGTCGAGCGGATCGAGCGCGACGATCCGCTCGAGGAGCGCGATCTCTTCGTCGGTCGCACCACCGGCGACGGCGAGTCGGGCCTGCAACTCGAGGAGAGTCTTGCGCTGCTCGCCCGTGAGGTCGGCAGCGCGATTCTCTTCGAGAGCATCGGCGAGTCGCTGGGTTTCGATGGACGCGCCACGCGCCGCGAGTAGGCGGGCCGCCCCGAGGACGCGCGCGATCGGCGCATCCGGGAAGCGCTGCAGCATCCGGACGTACGCCTCCACCCCGAGTTCGTAGATCCCCTCGTTGATGTAGATGCTGCCGAGGTTCGCGAGGCTGTCGCGCGTCGATCCACCGAGTTGTTCGACCATCTCGTAGTTCTTCGCGGCCTCGAGCGCCTGACCGTTCCCGATGTAGGCCCGGGCTTGCATGAGCCACAAATCCGCCTGACCCGGATACTGTCGGATCAGCGACTCCATGAGAACGATCGACTCGGGGAAGCGCGACTGATTGAACAACGCCTCGACGAGGCCCATCTGCCACTTCATCGTCTCGGGATCGAGGAGCATCGCCATGCGGAACGCCGACTCGGCCGCAATGAAGTTACCCATGTTCTTGTGCGCGGATGCGAGGAGACCGTACGAAATGGCGTCGCCCGCGCCGGTTTCGAAGTACCGCACGAACGCCGTGTGCGCATCTTCATGACGACCCAGTCGCGAGAGCGTCCAACCGAGCTGTCGCCAAGCGCGACGATAGGCGGGATGCTTGTCGGTCGCCAACCGGTACTGTTCGACCGCGTCCTCGAGCTGGTCCTTCTCGTAGTAGATGTTGCCGAGCATGAAGTCGAACACGGCGCTCGCCGCGCTCGTCGCGCTGAGTTCGAGGGTCTGGAGCGCTTGGTCGACTTCTTCGTCGGCGAGCAGCTTGTAAACCGCCTGCACGACCTCACGCTCTTCGAGCGTGACCGGAGGTTCGACGTCGGTCTCCGCGAGATAGCTCTGCATGAAGCGACGTGTGAAGGCCGGCGTGTTCCAGATCTCTTCACGCGCCTCGGCAACGGTTCGCGGGCCCGGCTCGGGCGCCCTCGAGGGCGCGGGCTCGACGGCCATCGCCACGGCATCCGTCGTCTCGTCGACGCGCGGACCCCCGGCCTTCGGCAGCGCATCCCCGGATCGCGACGCCACACGCGCGCCGGCCGGACGCTCGTCTTGGATCGCGTAGACCTCCGACTCGGGCGTCGCGCAGCTCGCGGTCACGAGAGCGACCAGAGCGATCATCCACATCCCCATCGACTTGGCGGGTCTTCGCATCGGAATCATCCTTCCGGAAAGTTCACGTTCACGACCATGTTGTAGCGCCACGATTCGTCGACCGACGGCGTCGGTTCGAATCGCCACTTCTTCACCGCGTCGAGAGCGGGTTGCTCGAAGACGGTGTGGCTCGAGTCGACCGCCTGCGGAGATCGTACGCGGCCTCGCGAGTCGACCTGGAACGCGATCCGTGCCCACCCGGGCGCCTGTCGCGACAGCCCGCCGTCGACGGGTGCGGCCTGGTAGACGACCCGCGGAGGAGCATCCACCGATCCGGCGCCCACGCGCCGGCCTTCGGATGGCGCCGTGCAGCCGACGAGGACCACGCCCCCGAGCCACGCCACACACAAGCCGGCGACGATCCTCGAGGCGAGAACGAATCCGAAACGAGTCGCGGTCGGGGTGGTCGTCATCCTGGAAACTCGATCGTGACGCGCATGCGGAATCGCACGGGCTCGCCTTTTTTCTTGCCGGGCTCGAATCGCCACTGCTTCACGGCGCCGATCGCCGGTCGCTCGAACACGGGGTCGCTCGAATCGAGGATCTGCGGCTGCTGCACGCGGCCTCGCTCGTCGACTTCGAACGCGATCCGTGCCCACCCCGGCGCACGCTTGCGCACGCGTGCGTCCATCACGGGATCGACTTGGTAGATCTCGCGTGGCTTCTGGTCGAGCTCGGCGCTGTCGAGCAGCGACTCCCCGCCCCCGAGTCCCGCGAGGCCGTCGAGGTCGATGTCGAACTCGACGCCCCATCCGCCTCCGGATCCCCCGCCCATCGCGAGCTCGAGCTGCGAGAGGTCGAGCGGTGCTTGTTCCTGAGCGAGATCGGGAGGAGGCGGTTCCTCGTCGATCTCCTCCTCGATCTGTTCCTCTTCGACTTCCTCTTCGGGCGAGTCCATCACCGTCTCGGCATTGCGCAACATCCGATCCGGCTTGCGGTCCTTCGTGATGGCCTGGATCAGCGGCAGCACGAGGAAAGCCAGGAGAGTCATGAGGATCGCACCTGAAGTCACCCCCGCGTGATGCAGGAGCTTCTCGAAGGTGCTCGAACCTCGTCGTGGCATGTCGAACCTCCGTATCGAAACGCGCGCGGCTCAGCCGGTCTGCGTCGAGATGCTGACCTTGACGGCGCCGGCCAACTTCGCTTCGTCGATGACGCGCACGAGCAACCCCGACTTCGCTTCGCGATCGGCCTGGATGATGACGGGGACGTCTTCCGTGGAGCCGGCGAGCGCGCGCTTGACGGCCGTCTGCACACCGGCCAGGCCGATGTCCTTCCCGCCGTACATGATGTTGCCCTTGTCGGTCAGCGCGATCAGAACGCTCGTCTTCTCGAGGTCCGAAGCCGACGCGGCTTGAGGCTTGTCCACCTCCACTCCGGTCTCTTCCACGAACACGGTCGTCACGATGAAGAAGATGAGCAGGATGAACACGCAGTCGATGAGCGGGGACATGTCGATCCCCGGCTCGTCACCTTCGTCCCTGCTGGCTTGGCGGAAGCGT
>JAUIME010000305.1 GCA_030433195.1 bacterium | reverse complement strand
CTCTTGCTGCAGCGGGAACATCTCGATGGCGGCGAAGAAGCTCGGGCTGGGTCAGGCCACGCTGTATCGCAAGATCAAGAAATACGGCCTCTCAAGATGAGCGCGATTCCCAGAATGGTACGCATCGCTCGCGATCACCGAGATCGCCGAGAGGCCGTAACCGAAGCGGAAGGCATGGGTTGTGCCGGCTGAGAAGGCCTGGCACGAAGCTTGCGCAGCGCCGGTCGATGGCTATGGAACCAAGGACCGAAAGGATCGCGAGAGAGAGCATGTCCGAAAAACAATTCATCATTCGTGAGACCGTCGATGACAAGGGACACCGGGTCATCGTCTACGAATTCCCGGAGGCCGATGCCTCGCCGGCGAACAAGCCGCTCGGGAGCCGACGCCGTCGGATGCCCGCGAGCTCGTTCATCAAGGTCACGTTCGAGAGTCCGCGATCGGGCGAAGGACGGAACCGTCTGCCGGACGACGGTCCGGGGGGCGGCGAGAAGCGATAGGGCGCTCGCGGGGGAGCGGGTCCGACGCAACCGGGCTCGTCGGAAGTGGTAAGATCGGGAGTCCGGCACGACAGACTCCCCGAGACCGACGAATCCCATGGATCCACTCCTTCGCGACGATCAGCTCGTTGTTCCCCGACGCAGCGTTTCCTCTCCCGATTCGACCTCCCCGAAGTGCTCGAGACGGTCGGGATTCCCCTGGGCCGCGGTATCGCTCGTCTTGCTTCTGATCGCGTCCGGCTGTGGCGGCGACACGACGGATGAGGATCGATCCGGGTCGAACGGCGAACGCGAGAGCCGCAGCATCGAGTCGGCGGAGCCTTTCGAGATCACGGCAGCCGCTGCGCTCCTCGAGCGCGCGCGCCAGCCGGGAACCGGGGAGCGCGCGGTCCTGTGCCAGCAGATCCTCGACGATTTCCCGGACAGCCCGGAAGCCCAGGAAGCTCTCTTCCTGCTCTGCAAACTCGATCAGAACGCCAACCGGCACGAGGCGGCTTACGAAGGCTTCCGGCGCTTGGTCTCCGAATACCCCGCGGGCAAGTTCGCCTCCGAAGCCCATCAGTACATCTGGAGCTACGAGTCGAAGGTCGCGCAGGACGAAGGGGCGCACGCTCGAGCGACGAGCGACGCGATCGCGGACCTCACGGCTCGGCTCGATCGGCATCCCGACGAATGGCTCGATGCGAGCGGCCGCACGCTGGCAATGGCGTATCTCGAGCGCGGGGACACCGAAGGCGCGATCGGCGCGCTCGAGAAGCAGATCGACGCGGCACCGAGCGAGCGGTCTCTCGCCGAACAGACGCGGATCACGGCGTACTTCCACCTGGGCTCGCTCTACGTGCGCGAAGGCAATCACGCACAAGCCCGCTCCACATTCGAACGCGGGCTAAAGGCGCTCGAGGCAAGCGAGGTGATCGACAGCGTCTCGCGTGACGCGTCGCGCACGTCCTTCGAGACCGCGATCGCTCAGCTCGACGCGACCGAACAGGGCGGCTGATCGCGAAGGGCGTCTCGCGACTTCCGACCGATACCGCAGAGTCTTTCCCGGCGGATACGGCACTGTCTTTCCCTCGGATACGGCAGGTACGGCACTGTCTTTCGCGACCGATACCGCAGTCGTTCGTCAGTCGCGGCCGAACGGCCCGGTCCGCGTCTCGGCTCCCGTGCTGCCGCCTCCGGACGATCCCGTACCGCCACTCTCGCTCGGATCGGCTGCCGGCGTGCCGAAGACCGGGTCGATTTCGCCAGCCGGGTCACCGATCTTCGGATCGACACCTTCAGGGTCGTCGTAGAAGGTCGGAGGAAGCTCTCCCTCGGGACTGTCGGGGTCGAGCGGTTCTTCCACGGGAAGCTCGCCGTCGCGGGTCATGACGTGCGTCGGGTCGTCGGCGTTGGCCGCTTCGTCGATCTTGCGCGCGATTTGGTCACGGACCTCGTTGACGCGTGCGTGGAACTCGGGCGGGAGAAGACCGGAGAGCGTCGGGTTCACTTCGCTCACGACGCGATACGCGATCGATCGCTCGACGATGTCTTCGAGGCGATTCTCCTCGGAAAGCACGCGCGGGGCGAAGAAGAGGACGATCAGCAACAATACGTACGCGACCGCGGTCGTCTTGAAGAAACCGAGCATCGCACCGATCATGCGATCGTACGACCGAAGCTGCAGCTTGGCGATTCCCTTGCGGAGCAGGATCGCGAGCGGCCATGAGCCCAGATACGTGAACCCGAAGATCACGGCGTAAGCGAAGCTCTTGTTGACGGTCGGGTTCATGCGGTCGCGCGTGAGCTTGCCCACCCAATCGCCGACCGGGACGCAGAACCGGAACGCGAGGAAGAACGCGAGCACGAGAAACGACAGGCGCACGACCTGCCACGTGAAGCCCTTGAGGAAGCCGCCGACGATCCCGAAGAGGATCAGTGCGAGGATCGCGAGGTCGACGAGATTCCAATTCCACTCGGCGAAGGACATGGTCTGCCTTTCGATGGAGGATTGGATCGTTCGGTTCGCGCAGACCGTCCGGGGAGGACCGTCGTCGCGAATGAAAGAGAGTGTCCGTAGAGGACTGTGGAACCGCCCACAGCCCCGATCCTACATCTTTCGGCGCTCCAGAGGAATATCGCGTACATTCATGGCGTCCGTGTGAATGCGGTCGGTCCGTCCCGGATCGCACCGAGGCCGCGCGAGCGCACTGCTACAATCGCGACCGCCGCGGCCGCGACGGGATGATCGCGGTCTACGCCACCCGAGATCACCGCGACAGCGAAGGGAACGAGACGGAGGCTTCGTGCGCGTCGTCCGAATCATCACGCGTCTCAACGTCGGTGGACCGACGTTTCACGTGCACCGATTGGCGCGCGACCATCGCGAGTCGGGAATCGAAACGCACGTGGTCTGCGGAACTCCGGGCCCAGGAGAAGGGGACCGCGCCGAGAGTCTACGCGCCGACGGGATCACGGTGCATGGGGTCCCGGCACTCGAGCGCGAGCCGAGCCTTCGGCGCGATCACCGCGGCCTGCGTGCCCTGCGATCGATCCTGAGGGAGCTCGATCCCGACGTGGTGCATACGCACCAGGCCAAGGCGGGAGCTCTGGGGCGCCTCGCTGCGAGCCGGGCGCGGGTGCCTGCGGTATTCCACACCTTTCACGGACACGTGTTCGAGGGGTACTTCTCGCCGATTCCCACAAGACTGTGGATCGGCATGGAGCGTTGGCTGGCGCGCCGTACGGATCGACTGCTGGTTCCGGGACCGACGCTCCTCGACGATCTCATGCGGTTTCGAATCGCGCCGCGCGACAAGTTCGAATCGTATGTACAGCCGATCGATTGGGACGCGTTCGACGAAGATCGAGCCGCGAGCGACGACTCGATTCGACACGCACGAGAGTGGGCGGCCGCGCCCGCCGATACGCCGAGATCGCCGGTCGTGCTCGGGATCGTCGGGCGCCTCGTGCCGATCAAGGCGCACGTTCGGTTGTTCGAGGCGATCGAGCCTCTCGTCGAGCATCATGAGATCCGCGTCCTGGTCTTCGGCGACGGCCCGCTTCGAGACGAGCTCGAACGCGCCGCGGCCACGCGTGGGTTGAGCCGCCACGTGCACTTCGTCGGGCAGGTCCCGAACGGCCCGAGCTTGTACGCATCGCTCGACGCGCTCGTCTGCTGCTCGTCGAACGAGGGAGTCCCGCTCTGCGTCATCGAGGCTCGGTCCTGCGGCGTTCCCGTCCTCGCCACCGACGTGGGCGGCATGCGGGACGCCATCGATCGCGAGGCAGGGGATCGACTCGTGGGCCCCGATACCGGCTCACTCGAACGAGCGATTCGCGACTTCATTCAGAACCGCGCGGAGGCCCGACGGCGTTGCAGCGCCGCACGCGAACGCGTTCGGGAACGACACGATCCAAAGCGCGTGAGCCGGCGCCTCGCCGACCTCTATCGCGAGGTTCTTTCGCAGAAGCGCCCCGGATCCGCGCGTGACCAGCGACCGGGCGAGGCGATCGGCACACCGGCCCCTCGCGAACGTCCAACGGGGCTCGAGTCGTGAGCGAGATCCTTCGATCGGTCGCCATCACGTCGGTGGCCTCGTCCGGAGTCGCGGTCGTCGCGATCGT
Source organism: bacterium (assembly GCA_030433195.1). GTDB lineage: Bacteria > Planctomycetota > JACOTG01 > JACOTG01 > JAUIME01 > JAUIME01. The sequence continues at coordinate 2,484 of JAUIME010000305.1, read as the reverse complement.
CCTTCTTCGAGTCGTAGCCATCCGATTCGACTGGCTCGATCGTCCCGGTCGACACAAAGCACATGCGGTACCCGTACCTCTCGTGGGTGGCCCTGCCGTTGCGATGGCCATGGCCACCGGCGCGATCGTCATGAATACGGCAATCCCCGAAGCCACTCCCCAGCTGCCGATCTCCTGGTGGCTGGCTCTCGCGGCAGCGACGTGGGTCGGCATGCTGGATGACCTTGCCCCGGTCGGAAACTCGCCGCGAAAGAAGCTCGCCGGTCAAACCGCAGTGGCCGCGCTCGTAGCGGCCGCCGGATACGCCGCGAGCCCGGCACTCTTGTCCCTGGATGGACTCGAGATCTTGCGACATCCCGCATGGCTCGTGATCGGCTTGGGCATGGGCGTCTTGTTGATGAACGCCTACAACCTCGTCGACAACAGCAACGGGGCGTGCGCCGGACTCGGACTCCTCGCGGCCACCGGGATCCTCGTCATGAGCCTCGTCGGACTCTCGATCGCGAGCTTCGGAGCCGAGGAGTTGACCATGGTGCGTCGCGATACCAACCTCATCCGCGGGTGGGAGCGTGCCGCCCACGGATCCGCACTGCTGATCGGCGGCTTGCTCGCGGTCCTTCCGTTCAACTACCCACGCGCGAAGATCTTCCTCGGAGACGCCGGAAGCCACCTCGTCGGTGCGGTCCTCACCGCTCTCACGCTGGCACTCGTGAGCCTCTCGGGGCAGGTCCTGTTCGTCCCGATCCTGTTCGCGGTTCCGCTTGCCGACGTCGTGTGGGTCGTCGCGCTTCGCTTGCGCGAGAAGCGGCCGATCATGGTGGGAGATCGCGAGCACTTGGCCCATCGGATCGGGCGTCGATTCGATTCGTCAGCTCGCGCGGTCGCGGTCCTCTGGCTCGCGTGCCTTTGCACATCGGGCCTCGCGGTCGTGGTGATGTGGGGAACGAACACCGTTGCGCGACTGGGATCCGTCGCCGCGACTCTCGTGCTCGTCGCGGTCCTGTACGTCCTCGCCGCCGACGATCGCCCCCGGGACGTCCGCCATGGCGCAAGCCGCGACTCTTCGGAGGCGTGACGCCGAACCGTCGTGCCCAAAAGAGAGCAGGGCTCCCGGCCCTGATTCCGGGAGCCCCGCCGACTTCCATGGTGCAGCTCACCCTAGTTGCGGAAGAATCGTCGTGCCGTGTCGCAGTTTCGCGATGGAGATCGCGTGGTGATCGTTCGTCGGATTCAAACGGGCGTTTGAATCATCCCTTCGAAGATTGAGTCGCTCGTTTCAATCAGTCGTTCGTTTCAATCAGTCGTTCGTTTGAAACACTCGTTCGTTTGAAGCACTCGTTCGTCTGCCCGCTCAGTCGCGGCCTCTCTCGCCCATGCCGCCGCTCTCGCCTTCGTTCGGGGCGAGGTTGACGACGGGCGTGTGGAACTGCTCGACGTTGCCCCAGGTGACGTTGCCGGCGAGGTCGACCATCATGGCGACCATCTCGTAGTCGGTGGCGGATTGGAGGTTCGGAACGAAGACGTCGTGTTGTTCTTTGTAGAAGGAGAAGTTCTTGCGCCAGATCATGGGCTGGCCTTCGGACCAGACGAAGAGGACGCGTGCCGTGGGCTCGTCGGTCGCGATGGTGACCGTGCACTCGTTGGAGCCGAGCGACGACAGCGTGCAGCTCGCGATCGACGGCGCGGAGGTGTCCTCGGCAAGCGATTGGCGATGCCACATCTCGGCCTGTCCGAAGCGCAGGAGGAAGCCCGCGTTCTTGGCGGCCGTGGCGATCGTGTTCGAGTAGTAGTACGGGTAGTACGTCGTGGCGTGGATCGCATCGTAGGTCAGCCGCGCCATGTCGAGGTAGCCGATCCAACCCGTGAGCTGGTAGCCGTAGATGAAGCCGTCCACCGAGGTCTGCGTGATGTTGTAGTTGTAGTCGAGCGGCTCCTGCGTTGCGGGATCCCAGTAGTACGCCATCTTGTTCTGCTCGGGGATCCAGGCGTCGTTCTCGAGGAAGCCGAGGATGCGCGTCATGGCTTCGAGCGCGGCGGGATTCTCGAGGCCGAGCTCGCGAAGCGTCAGCAGGTACCGGCCGAGGCCTTCGGTGATGTACGACATCTGCCACGGCATCACGAGGTGGTCGCTGTTGACGATGTAGCCGCCCGGCTGCAGAACGTCGAGGATGATCTTCGGGATCATGCGCTCGCAGATGTCGAGGTAGGCGCGGTTGCCCGTCACCTCGAAGAGGTCGACGAAGCTCTGCAGCAACCAACCCTTGCTACGGATCTCGCCCGAGTAGTACATCTCGCCCGGATCGTCAGCAGCTTCGAGGTTCGTGAGCCAGATACCCGCGTCGAGCAGGAACGTGCGCGCGAACGGATCGCCCGTGTACCAGTAGTAGGCCTTCATGCCCTGGAGCCAATGGTGGCTCAGGTTCGGGGCGCGTCGGTGATCCTGCACGCCGGAGGCGTCGTGCTTGCGGATGCCGCGGTTGGCCC
>JAUIME010000304.1 GCA_030433195.1 bacterium | reverse complement strand
GGAGCATGCCGGACCTTGCAGAATAGAAGTCGACTTCTGATCTGCAAGACATCGGCACGACGGCGCGGCGGACTGGAGGCGCGGCTCAGCCGCTTACGACATAGTGCTCGAGGTCGCGGTCGTAGTAGCGTCGCGTGCGTCCGAGGTGACGTAACCCCACGCGCTCGCAGACGCGCATCGATCGCTCGTTGCGCGGATCGACGACGGCGTGGATCGCGTCCAGGTCCAAGTCGCCGAAGCCGTAACGGACGGCGGCGCGTCCGGCCTCCGTCGCGTAACCCTTTCCCCAAGCGCTCCGCGCGAGGTGCCAGCCGACCTCGATCTCGTGCTCGAGCGCGCCGCGGGGATCGACGCCGGTCGAGAACGGAAGCGGCTTCAGGAGGATCACCCCGACGAGCGTATCCGACTCGCGCTCGAAGATCGGCCACGAGCCGAACCCCTCGGGGAGCCCGGCGTTGCGCGCGCGGACTCTCGCGATCTGCTCGCGCTGCGCGGCTACGTCGGGGACCGGGTCCATCTCGAAGTACCGGACCACCTCGGGATCGCCGTACAGCGCGTGCGCACCTTCGTCATGGTCGAGCGACCAGTTCCGAGCGTAGAGGCGTTCCATTTCGAGGCGTGGCAGTTTCATGACGTGCGAATGTACGGGCTGTCCGGCGTCGAATGCAAGATCCGGGTTCTCGCAGAAACTCCCTGGCGAAGATTCGCGGTTTCTCGGGCGGAAGGGCTCGGTTCGCACGGATCTTCCCGCGAGCGACGAGAGGGCTGGACGCGATCGCGGGCGAACGCGTGCCGGCGCGACTTTCGAAAGAGCCCATCGGGCAGGAGGAGCGAAGCGATGAAGGCGATCATGGGAGTGCTCGGGATTCTGGGATTCGTCGCAGGGGTCGGATCCGGCGTGAGCGGGGCGTGCGCGGCCGGAGAGGAATCGGCGGCGAAGGCGCAGGACGCACGCCGCAACGTGGCGATCCTCGCGTTCGAGGGGGTCGAGTTGCTCGACTTTGCGGGACCGGCGGAAGTGTTCCAAGTGGCGGCGCATGGAATGGGTGGCTACGACGTGCAGATCGTCGGCGCGACGACCGACCCGATCGTGAGTCTCGGGCTCGTGACGATCACGCCGACGCATTCGATCGAGACGGCTCCGCATCCCGACGTGTTGGTGATCCCGGGCGGGGGCGTGCGGAGCGTTCTCGAGAACGAAGCGCTCATGGCGTGGATCGACGAATGCGCCAAGACGAGCGACATCGTCGCGAGCGTCTGCAACGGAGCGCTCGTGCTCGCGCGGCTCGGGCATCTCGACGGTCTCGAGGCGACGACGCACCACGGATCGATCGCGCGACTTCGGGAGTTGACGAAAGACACGGTCGTGCACGAAAACCGACGTTTCGTCGACAACGGTCGATTCGTGACCGCGGCCGGGATCTCGGCCGGAATCGACGCGTCGTTGTATCTCGTCGCTCGCGAGCACGGTGAGCCACGGGCGCGATCGATCGCACGCTACATGGAGTATCCGTATCCGGATGCCGACGCCGGAGTGCAGGCGCCATCGAGCGCGAAGGCACGATCGCAGTCCAAGGCGTCGACGTCGTCCGAATCGCGCGCGCGTGCCGAGACGACCGCGGCGGTCTCCGAAAAGCCGCTGGCGCTCGGTGGGATGGATCCCGTGGCGCTCGTTTGCGGCGAGGAGATCGCGGGCGACGAGAGTCTCGTCGCGGAGGACGATCGCTACCGATACCGTTTCGCGAGCGAGCGGCATCGGCGCGCGTTCGTCGCGGACGCGGGACGTTACCGCATCGAGCATGGCGGGGCGTGCGCCGGGATGCGCGGCGAGACGGATCCGGGCACGGGGCAGCCGGGCATCTACCTCGTCCACGGCGGTCGGATCTACATCTTCGCGAGCGACAACTGCCGCGTCGACTTCCTCACGGATCCAGCGGGCTTCGTGGCCGATCTCGAGCGAGCGCGGCTCCGCGACGAGAACGGAGCGTGAGCGAGCGGTGCTCGTGATGCGTGACAGGGGTAGAGGTCTGCGGACTCGGGCCGGTAGACTGTAGCGATGGACCATCTCGACGCCGGACAGCTCGAGCGGTACCTCGTCGGTCAGGAGCCGGCTTCGGAGGCGCGTGCGGTACGCGAGCACCTCGCGACGTGCTCGGCGTGCCGTCACGCGCTCGAGGCGCGGCGGCACGATGCCGATCTGTTCGCCGAGTTGCGCGGCGCGGTCGGTCCGCACGAACTACCGGGCGGCATTCCCGCGATCGAAGGCTACGAGGATCTCGTCGAGGTTCACCGAGGCGGCCAAGGCGTCGTGTACCGCGCTTCGCCGCTCGGGACGAACGGCCGGCCCGCGAAGTCCGCGCCGGCGAGTGTCGTGGCGATCAAGGTGCTGCTCGGCGGCCGCTTCGCCTCGGCGCGGGATCGTTTTCGTTTCGAGCGCGAGATCGAGGTCGCGTCGAGTCTCGAGCACCGCAACATCGTGACGGTCATCGACAGCGGCCTGACTTCCGATGGACATCTGTTCTGCGTGATGCCGTTCATCGACGGGCAGCACCTCGACGATTGGGTACGAACCCGAGACCTCGACCTCGAGTCTCGTGTGTCGTTGTTCGCTACGATCGTCGATTCGATCGCCTATGCGCATCGCCACGGTGTCGTGCACCGCGACCTCAAGCCCGCGAACCTGATCGTCGATTCGAGCGGCGAGCCGTACGTCCTCGACTTCGGGTTGGCCATGAGCGCGAACGAGCGTCGACTCGAGGCGGAGCGATTGACGATCACGGGGCAGTTCCTCGGGACGCTCGCATATGCGGCGCCCGAGCAGTTTCGGGCGACGGGGCCGCCGGCCGGGCCCGCGAGTGACGTGCATGCGCTCGGGGTGTGTTTCTTCGAGATGCTCACGGGAGTCAATCCGTACGCGGAACCATCGGTCGGTGACGCGCTCCTGCGACGGGAGGCGGCCGATCCGAAGGCGCACGACCGGACGTTGCCGGAAGACCTCCGTACGATCGTACGGACCGCGCTCGCGCCCGACCCGGCGCGGCGTTACGCCTCGGCCGAGTGGCTCGCCCGGGATCTCGCGCGGTATCGAGAGGGCCGTCCGATCGAAGCCGAGCGCGACAGCGCGTGGCGCGTGTTGCGCGCGACGTTCGTTCGCCATCGCGTTCCGTTCTCGGTTGCGGCCGCGTTCGTCGCGGTCGTCGTGATCGGCATCGCGCTCGTCGTTCGTGAACGGATTCGTACCGGGGACGAGCAACGGCGCGCCGAGCTCATCCAGAGCGTGTTCGACGACGTGCTGCAAGCGACGAGTCCGCAGCGGATGGGCGCCGAAGCGCGCGTGACCGACGTGTTGCGGGAGTCGGCGCGCCGGATCGAGTCGACGCTCGATCGTGCACCCGACGCGCAAGCGGCCGTACAGTTCACGATCGGCGAGACCTTCGCGCGCTCGATGCAGTACGAGCGGGCGGTCGAGCCTCTCACGCTGGCGCTCGCACGCTATCGCGAGATCGACGGGGCGGCGCTCGAGACGGCGCGCTGCCTCGCGCGGCTCGGGATCGTGCACGCGCGGCGCGGACTCGCCGAAGCGGTTCCCCGTCTCGAGGAGGCGCTGGCGATTCGGATCCGCGAGCTCGGTCGAGACCATCCGCTCGTGGCCGTGACGCGATGCGAGCTCGGTGTCGCTTGGGAGAGTCTCGTCGAGGGGGCCGATCCGGTGCGCGCGACGCGACTGTACGAGAGTGCCGTTCGCGCGCTCGAGAACGCTCCGTCCGCGGATCCGCGATCGCTCGCGGTCGCACGATTTCACTTGGCGCAGGCGCGATCCCGAGAGGGCCGGCGTGAGGATGCGCTCGCGCTCTACCGTGAGGCCGTCGCGGGCTTCGACGTCGTGGGCGAGCCGCGGCACGACGAGTCCGACATCACGGCCATCGAGTGTCTCGACCATTATGCTAGCTATCTGCGCGAGCTCGGGCGTCGTGAGGACGCCGACGCGAGCCTCGGTCGCGCGGTCGCTCTCGCGCGGCGTTGGTTCGGGCTGGCCGCGGCGTCCGACGTCCTGCGTCGCCTCGCGCGGGCGCATCTCGCGGAAGACGATTTCGCCTCGAGCGAGATCCTCGGTCGGCACGCGCTCGCCTGTTCGCTCGATGCCTGGGGGGCGCGGCGTCCGCACGATGCGGAGTCGTTGGATGCGCTCGCCCGCGCCCTCGAACGCGCGGCGGAGGTTCCGGGGCTCGACCTTCGCTTGCGAGCGTTCGGCCGGCTGCGCGAGTTCGAGGGTTCGGGATCGTACGAGCTCGCGGGGTGGATGAAGACGACGGCCGTCGTGCTCGCGGGACTCGATCGTGACGACGACGCCGAGGCGCTGCTTCGCGAAGCGCTGACGATTCACTGCCGATTGTATGGCGACGACTGCCCGATTCGGCTCGAAGCGCAGGTCGATCTCGCCGAGGCGCGCCACCAAGCCGGCGATTGCGACGAGGCGGTCGCGCTCGCGCGGACGGTTCGCGAGCGACTCGGCGACGCGCCTCCCGAAGCGAGTGACCTCGTCACGCGTGCCGAGCGCGTCATCGAAGCCTGCGACCCGGGACCCGGCGCGGCGGGAGGCCCGCAATGACGACGACGCGCAAGACCTTGCTCGGCCGCGTGCGCGATCACGACGACAGCGCGGCGTGGTCGGAGTTTCACGCGATCTACGCGCCGCTCTTGTACCGATACGCGCGCGGTCGCGGGCTCGCCGAGAGCGATGCGGAGGAGATCCGCGACCAGGTGCTCGAGGTCGTCGTGCGCCGGATGCCCGAGTTCGAGTACGACCGCAAGCGCGGACGCTTCAAGGCGTGGCTGTATCGGATCGCGAGTGGGCGGATCGTGGACGCCCACCGTCGCCGCCGCGAGCTTCGCGCCGATTCGGGCGAGCTCCGCGAGATCGCCGATCCGGCCCCGCGCCCCGACGAGGTGTGGGAAAGGGAGTGGCGCGCGGGCCATCTGCGGGCCGCGATCGAGTGCGCGCGCCGCCGGGCCGGCGGTCGCGATGCCGAGATCTTCGATCTGCTGCTCCAAGAGCGGCCCGTCTCCGAGGTCTGTGCGCTCGTCGGCGTCAACGCGAACCAGGTGTACAAGGCCAAGGCCCGCGTGCTGCGCGCGGTCCGCGACGCCATGCTCCGGTTCGACGCCTGAGCGATCGGCCGCGCCGGGATGTAGACTGCCGGTCTGCTCCCTCCCGGATTCTCGGAGTCTCCCGTGCTCTCGTTCGTGATCCCCGCCCACAACGAAGAAGCGCTGATCGGTGACACGATCGGCGCGATCCACCGCGCCATGACGATCGCGGCTCCCGGCGCGGAGGCGTGCCGCGATGCCCCGGAAGCCGGCCCGTCGGAGCGCCCCCCGGATCCAGCGGACGAGGACGAGGCCGACGAGATCGTCGTCGTCGACGATGCGTCGACCGACGCGACAGCCGGCATCGCGCGCGACGCGGGCGCCCGCGTCGAGTCGGTGTCGCTGCGCAAGATATCGGCCGTTCGCAACGCCGGCGCTCGTGCGGCGCGCGGGGACTGGCTCGTGTTCGTCGATGCCGACACGCTCGTCGGCGCGGCGACGGTACGCGGCACGATGGACGCGCTTCGCGCCGGCGCGGTGGGCGGCGGCGCGCGCGTCGAGATGGACGGCCGTACGTCGGCCGGAGCGAAGCGCTTCGCAGCGGCATTCACGGCGATCTACTTCCGGCTCGGGCTCGCGGCAGGCTGCTACCTGTTCGCGCATCGCAATTCGTTCGAGGCCGTCGGCGGCTTCGACGAGCGTTACTACGCGAGCGAAGAGGTTCACTTGAGTCGCGCGCTGCGACGCTTCGGGCGACGGCACGGCCGCGCGCCGTTCGTGATCGTCAACGCGCCGGTCGAAACGTCGAGCCGCAAGATGCGTCTCTACTCGACGCGCGAGATTCTCGGAACGATGGTGCGGACGATTTTCGGATTCCCCTGGACGCTCCGTCGCTCTCGCGGGCTGGAGCTCTGGTACGACGGACGCCGCGAGTAGACGACAGGAGCGACACGATGCGAGGCGACGAATCGAAACCCGGAATCCGTGTCGGCGAACGATGCGGTGCGCTCGTCGCGAACGTGCTTCGCGGCGTCTCGGTGGCGTTCGTGCTCGTCGTGAGCGCATTGGCGTCGGGCGAGGAAACGGCGACGAACGCGATCGACGTTCGATCGACGGCGCCGCGTGTCGAGTTGCCTGCGCTCGAATCGGTCGCAGGCCTCGAGATTTCCCCTGCGCTGCGCGACGAACGCATCGACGTCGTGATGACGATCGGGGCCGACGGAACGACGCATCTCGCTCCGCGCATCGCCGTGCGTCGAGAGCCGGACCCGGCGCGGCGCGACCCGCGGCCGCGCCGCACGCCGCCGCTCGTGATCGTCATCCGTGCGGATGCCGCGACGCGATTCGGCGCGGTTGCCGAGGGCGTGGAAGGGCTCGACGCCGTCGGCGCGCAGGCGGTCGATTGGATGGTGCGCGACGCATCCGGGCGCGAGGCGCGATTGACGATGCCCGAGACGCGAGGCCCGGGTCGCATTCGCCGGGGAGCGCGCGTACCCGAGGTCGAG
>JAUIME010000303.1 GCA_030433195.1 bacterium | reverse complement strand
TCGATATCGAGGAGGAGGAGCGTGACGGGGTGGCGGAAACGCTGCGCGCGACGGATCTCGGCGGGAAACTGTCGATCGAAGTAGCGACGATTGAAGAGAGCCGTCAGCGGGTCGACGAGCGCGAGCCGTTCCTTCTCTCGCAGGTCGAGCGCATTGCGGATGAAGCCCGCGGCCGATCCGACGATCGCCAACAGCCGGTCTTGTTCGGCGTCCGTGAACTCCTCGTCGTGAGCGGCGCCGCCCTGCGTTCGAACGACGTGGAGCGCGCCGAGAATGCGGCCGCCGAACTCGAGAGGGACCGAGAGGTAGGGGCCCGCGAGGTCCGAGCGCAGCGGTTGCGGCAAGGTATCCGCCTCGGGGACTCCGTCGGACCCGCGTCGCGCCCGTCGCTGTTGGACGACCGATCCCGCGATGCCGCTCGAGATCGGTCGGATCATCTCTTCGAGCAGGGAAGACCCCTTGCCGATCGCCTTCGTGACTCGCAACTCCCGGCCGCTGTCGTCCACGAACTGGATCGAGCCGCGCGTCGCCCGCAAATCGTGGACGGCGCGTTCGATCGTGCAACGCAGGATTTCGTCGAGGTCGCCGAGGTGGGGGCTCAACCGGCGAAGCCACTCGAGCTCCGACGCAACCTCCGAGGGGACCGGCGGGTCGGGATTCGTCGCGGATCCGGACGCGTCCCGTTCGGATCGGGCAGCGTCGGCGACGGAGTCGGTCGGGGATCGGTCGGGGATCGGGGCGTTCGCATCGAGGTCGTCGGGTCCGTCCTCGGTGCCGATGGCTCGACGCATCTCTTCGACCCAACGAGCGGCGTCGGCGACGCGGAACGTCGGGTCGGGCGACCATTCGATCGCTCGCGCGCGGAGCGCACGCGGAACGAGGATCACGACCTCGGCGTCACCGCGGACGCGAACGAGAGCGCGCATGAGACGCGACTCGCGCGGCCCGAGCCGCGACAAGCGTACGAGGATCCGTCGAGGCGACGTGTTGCGGCACTCGACGAGTGCACGGTACGGATCGACGTACGTACGCAGCCGGGTCAGCGGGGTGTCGAGCAGGTCGTGGCGATGGGTCCGGGCGTCCGGGGTGAGATCGATCAGGATGGCCGTCGATCGTCGGCTCATGGAGTCGGACGCGCGGCGCGGGAGCGGAAGTCGGTGATGTCGAGGAAGGCGTCGACGACGTCGGGACGAAACTGCGTCGCGCGGTGTCGACGGATTTCCTCGCGCGCTTCCTCGATCTCGAGCGCATCGCGATAGGAGCGGCCCGACGTCATCGCATCGAACGCGTCCGCGATCGAAACGACCGACGCGAGCATCGGGATCTGCTCACCGCTGAGCCCGTCGGGGTAGCCTCGCCCGTCCCAACGTTCGTGATGGTGACGCACGATCGGCTTCACCTCTTCGAGGAACGTCAGGCGTCGCAAGAGTCGAGCCCCGATCTCCGGGTGCAGAGCGATGGCTTGGAACTCGTCGTCGGTGAGCGATCCGGGCTTCTGGAGAATCCGCTCCGGAACCCCGATCTTCCCGATGTCGTGCAGGTGCCCGCCATAGTAGAGGATCTTGCATTCCTCGTCGCTGAGACGCAGCTGCTCGGCGATACGAAGCGCGTGCTCCGTGACGCGTGACGAATGGCCGCGGATGAACGGATCCTTGGCTTCGAGGCTGTCGACGAGCGCTCGCGTCGTCGCGAGCTGGTGGCCGCGCGTGACGTCGGCGAGCCGTTGGTTTTGCACGGCGCCCGCGAGCGCGGTGTCCACGATTCGGGCCAACTCTTCGTCTTCGGAGGAGAACGGTCCGAGCGTCTCGCGGTCGCTCAGATTCAACACGCCCGTGACCTCGTCGTTGTTCACGAGCGGGACCGAGAGGCAGGAAGGCGTGCTGTACTTCGCGGGGTTCTTCGTCGAGAAGCGGTCGTCGCTGTGGATGTCGTCGATGCGCAGGCAACGCTTGTTCGCCGCGACCCATCCCGCGACCCCTTCACCGAGCGGACTCTTTTGACCGATGAGCGAGTTCGTGTCGCCGGGGCCGTAGGCGGCATGGACGACGAGTCGCGGTTCGGTTCCTCCGGTTTCGATGAGATGAATCGAGCCACGAATGGCTTCGAGTTCACGACACACCGGCACGAGGGACTCGGCGAGAAACTCGTCGAGATCGTACGACGAACTCGAGCGGGATTGGATTCGCTCGACGAGTCGCAAGATCGCAGATCGCCGTTCGATGCGTCGCTCGGCGCCTTCGAGGGCGCGGCTCGCGGCTTCGACCTCGCTGCGCAGGCGGGCTTCCTCGCTCGGGATCCGTTCGTTCTCGGCATCGACGTTGCGCTGCCATGCTTCGGTCGCGGCCGTCCGTTCTCGTTGTCCGATCACCTTGCGAACGACGTTCTTCAACGCATCGAGATGGAAGGGCTTCTTGAGATAGTCGCTCACTCCCAGTCGGAGGGCTTCGATCGCGGTGTCGGTCGACGCGTACCCCGTGATGATCACGGAGGGGATGTTCGGGAACGTCTCCCGAAGCTGGCGCACGAGATCGATGCCGGTCCGCTCGGGCATGCTGAGGTCGGTGAGGACGAGGTCGACCACCGATGTGTCGAGCCATTGAAGCGCCTCGTCGACAGATCCGGCGCGCATCGTGAAGTGACCCTCTTCTTCGAGGATGCCGCTCATCAGATCGCGGATCTTGGGCTCGTCATCGACGATGAGAATTCGGTTCACGCCAGTGGCGACGTTGCTCTCGAGTGATTCGGATTCGCACTGGGCCACGTTGCTTCCCTCCCACGGTTCGTCAACAGACCTCGGAATCTGACATACTAGTGCGTGAGGCCCGGGTTCGGAAGCGGATTCTCGGGAGGGAATCGCATCTCGAACGTGGCCCCGAAGCCGGGGCGATCCGCGAGAGCGATGGTGCCGCTGTGCTGCAAGACGATGCCGCGACAAGCGGCGAGCCCGAGACCGGTGCAGTTCTCGCCCGCGAAGCCGGAGAAGAACGGGCGGAACATGCGCTCGCGATGCTCGGGCGCGATGCCGCGGCCATCGTCGCTCACGGTCAGGACGACCTCGCCGTCGCTGCTCGTCGTCGTTTGGATCGTCACCGTGCCACGGCCCTCGGTCGCGCGTGCCGCGTTGCGCACGAGCTGGTCGAGCAACGCGCGCAAGGCCTCGCGGTCCCCGCGGATGCGCGTCGGCGACGGACTCGGCAGGGTGCGGATCGTGAGGTGCTCGTGGTCGGAATCACCGCGGGCTCCGGCCGCGAAGCGTTCGACGACCTCCGACAGATCGAGCCCTTCGAATGTCGCTGGCCCCTCGCGCGAGAAGGCTTGCAGCGAGTCGACGACACGCTGGATGCGCCGCGTTTCTTCGAGGGCCGACTCGAGCTTCGATCGGCGCGGGCTGTCGACCTCGGTCTCCGCGATGAGTACCTCGATCCAGCCCGAGATCACCGTGAGAGGGTTGTTGATCTCGTGGGCGACGCCACCCGCGAAGTCTTCCAACGGCACGACGTCGGCCGCTGCGGACGGGGCCGGCGGTCGAGGATCGGCGGGCGAGCCCGGAATCGGGTTCGGTGCCGGATTCGGCGTCGATCGACCGGGCGGCGGCGCCTCGGAGGCCGGCGGAGCGACCCGCCGCGGCGCGGGCGGGGGACTGCCGAGTAGCGCGAGCAGCTCGGTAAGGTAGTACGGCTCCAGGAGGTAGGCGTCCGCTCCGACCGTGAGCGCGAGCGCTGCCTTGTGTCGATGGGGAGCCGTGAACGAGGCCAGGATGCGCATTTCCGGCGCCAGATCACGCAGCGTGCGGATCGCCTCGATCTCTTCCTCGTCGAGTTCGTCGAGGTGGACGACCACGGCCCCGGGCGGTTCGCTGTCGCACCGCAGCACGGCATCGAACGGGTCGTCGAGGATCTCGACCGTGAGCCCCGCGCCCGTGAGAGCCGCCGCGACCAGGTCACGCTGAGCGGACGGCCCGACGAGGAGCACGGGTTTCGAGGCGGAGGACGACACGGAGCGGGCTCCTGAAGGGCCTGCGAGACGAACGGAAGGCCGTACATCGACCGGCCCCCTCCTCGCGGAAGGGGGCTCGATGATGCCGGTGAACGATATCCCCGGGTGTTGCCGGCGGCAACAAACCCCCGTCATGTTTGTTCACGGAGGCCTCGGAGTCAAGCGCCGGCCGTTTCGGCTCGTTCGCGGAACCCCTTCAGGAATCGCGGGTTCCGATCCGATCCGGTGTGTGCGAGAACGACGTTCGGAGCGCCCCGATCCGCGATTGCGCGGTGTCGGGCCCCGTGCTACGATGAGCGGCCTTGCGATGTTTTAACTGTTTGTGAGAATTGCGTTTAACGGATGTTGGCCCCGCCGCTGCGGGGTTGACGGGATGCCGCCGCAGCCGCGGTCGGCCTCGGAGCGGGTGAGTTGGCAGAAGACACGACGATCGACGTTTCGGTGGTGGTGCCCTTCTACAACGAGGTGGAGAGCATCCCGCCCCTCATCGCCAAGATCCACGAGGCGCTTCGTCCGACCGGGCTGGCCTACGAGGTCATCGCCGTCGACGACGGCAGCAAGGACGGCTCGTACGAGGCTCTCGTCGCGGAGCACGAGCGCGACACCCGCGTGCGGGTGATCCGCCTGCGCCGCAACTGCGGCCAAACGCCCGCGATGACGGCCGGCTTCGATCACTGCCGCGGTCGGGTCGTCGTGACGATGGATGGCGATCTGCAGAACGATCCGGGCGACATTCCGATGATGCTCGCGAAGATGGACGAAGGCTTCGAGTTCGTGTGCGGTTGGCGACAGAAGCGCCAGGACCGCTGGCTGTCGCGCAAGCTGCCTTCGAAGATCGCGAACTGGCTCATCGGGCGCATCACGGGCGTGCGAGTGCACGACTACGGCTGCTCGCTGAAAGCCTACCGTGGCTCGCTCGTGAAGGGTTTCCACCTGTACTCGGACATGCATCGCTTCCTGCCGGCGATGGCGAAACTCGCCGGCGCGCGAATCACCGAAGTCGTCGTGAACCATCACGCGCGGCAGTTCGGCGTGAGCAAGTACGGCATCTCCCGAACCGTGAAGGTCGTGCTGGATCTGCTCGCCGTGAAGATGATCATGAGCTTTTCGACGCGTCCCGCGCACTGGTTCGGCTTCATCGGATTGCCGATCCTTCTTTGCGCCGTCGTGGCGCTCGCGCTCGTCGTCACGCTGAATCCGAACTTCGTTCCGATCTCGGTCTTGTTGTTCTTCTTGTCCTTCCACTTCTTCGCGCTCGGACTCCTCGGCGAGCTCGTGATCCTCGCAGGGGATCACCACGTGAAGGACCTCGCTCTACGCGAGGAAACCGTCGAGGCTCGAGCCCCTGAGGTCCCGGCATGACCACCGACATGCAAGAGAGTGAATCGCGGACGACCGGCGAGGTCCCGACCGATCGAGAGTTCGTTTCGATCGTGATTCCGATCGACAGCGCCGTCGCCGATCTGCGCGACATGATCGCCGATCTGCGCGAGCTGCTGTTCGCGAACGGTTGGAAACACGAGTTCGTCCTCGTCGACGACGGAACCGCCGAGTCCGAGGACCTCGAGACGATCAAGCAATCGTTCGACAACGTCCAGTGGATCCGATTCCACCAAGGATTCGGTGAAGCGGTCGCGCTCACGGCGGGCATGCTGCTGGCGCTCACGCGTCGCCGCCCCGAGAGCCGGGCGAGCCGAATCCGCTTCCGTGCCGCGTCGCGGTTCCAGCCGGCGGCTTGAGGTGCATGCATGGACACCTCGAAGGGCACGATCCTGATCTCGGCCGGCGGTACCGGCGGCCACCTGTTTCCGGCAGAGGCGCTGGCGCATGAGCTGAAGGCGCGCGGATGGTCGGTGCCGCTGGCGACGGACGAGCGCGCGACGCGCTACGCCGACCGGTTCCCGGAAGACCGGCTGCACGTCATCCAGTCGGCGACGGTGTCGGGCAAGAACCCCGTGACCGTCGTGCGGGCGCTGTGGAGCCTGTTCAAGGGCATGCGCCAGTCGAGCGCGTTGCTGAAATTCCTCAAGCCGAAGGCCGTGGTCGGGTTCGGAGGCTATCCGACCGTGCCGCCGCTATGGTCGGCGACAGGGGCGTTTCCCACCGTGATCCACGAGCAGAACGCGGTGATGGGCCGGGCCAACAAGATGTTGTCGCGCCGGGTGACGGCGATTGCCGGCGGCTTCCTGAAAGCGGAAGGGCCGCTCGCCGACAGGATCGTCGAGACGGGCAATCCGGTGCGTCCGGCGGTGATCGCCGCGTCTCAGACGCCGTTCGAGACGCCGCAGCGCGGGGGTAAGCTTCGGCTCGTTGTCTTCGGCGGCAGCCAGGGCGCGCGGTTCTTTTCCGATACGCTGCCGGAAGCGGTGGCCCTGATGGGCGAGGACATGCGGTCGCGTCTCGAGGTAACCCAGCAGGCACGGCCGGAAGACGAGGAACGCGCACGGGCGCGCTACGCGGAACTCGGCGTCAAGGCGGAGGTTTCTCCCTTCTTCTCCGATCTGCCGGATCGCATCGCCGGCGCGCATCTCGTCATGTCGCGGTCCGGCGCATCCACCGTATCCGAGATCGCGGCCATCGGCCGGCCGGCGGTCTTCGTTC
>JAUIME010000302.1 GCA_030433195.1 bacterium | reverse complement strand
CAACAAGGTCATCGATCTCACGGGCAACAAGAGCGAGATCATCTTCAAGCCGCTCCCCGAAGACGATCCGAAGATCCGCCAACCCGACATCTCCAAGGCGCGCCGCTTGCTCGAGTGGGAGCCCGAGGTCGACCTGGATACCGGACTGCGCAAGACCCTCGAGTACTTCGACCGCCGCGTGGCCGAAGTCGATCGGGTCGGCTGACATGTGCGGAATCGTCGGCTGTATCGTCAAGGAACAGGCCGGCCGCGTGTTGGCGAGCGGACTCGAACGCCTCGAGTATCGCGGCTACGACTCGGCCGGGATCGCCGTCGTCACGGACGACGGGATCCGTGTGCGTCGTCGTGTCGGGAAGCTCGCCGAGCTGCTCGACGACTTCGATTACGACGCGTTCGACGGCAAGGTCGGGATCGGCCACACGCGGTGGGCGACGCACGGCAAGCCGTCCGAAGGCAACGCGCATCCGATCCAAGATGACACCGGTGACGTCGTGCTCGTGCACAACGGCATCATCGAGAACTACAAAGAGATTCGCGAAGAGCTCGAAGGCAAGGGTCACGTCTTCGCGACCGAGACCGATACCGAGGTCATCGCGCATCTCATCAGCGAGATCATGCAGGGCGACGACCTCGAGGGCGCGGTGCGCGAGACGATGCGTCGCTTGAAGGGTGCGTACGCGATCGTCGTGTTGCATCGACGGCTTCCCGATCGGCTCGTCGGCGCGCGTCGCGACAGCCCGCTCGTCGCCGGCATCGGCGAGGGCGAGTACTTCCTCGCTTCGGACATCCCGCCGCTTCTCGAGCACACGCGCGACGTGCTGCTGCTCGAAGACGGCGAGATCGTCTCGCTCACCCCGGAAGGCGTGCGCGTGACGGACCTCGAGGGCAATACGATCGAGCGTCAGCCCAAGGAGATCGAGTGGAATCTCCTGCAGGCCGAGAAGGGCGGCTATCCGCACTTCATGCTGAAGGAGATCCACGAGCAGGGTGTCGTCGTGAACGACTCACTGCTCGGACGCATCGCCGAGGACGGCACGGTGCGTTTGCCCGAGCTCGACATGGACGCCGACGCCGTCGCCGCGATCGACAAGATCGTGATCATCGGGTGCGGTACGTCGTGGCACTCGGCGCTGATCGGTAAGTTCCTCATCGAGGAGCTCGCGGAGATTCCCGTCGAGGTCGACATCGGCTCCGAGTTCCGCTACCGCCGTTCGATCCTCGGGCCGTCGACGCTCGTGCTCGCGATCACGCAGTCGGGCGAAACCGCCGACACGCTCGCGTCGATGCGCAAGGCGCGCGCGCACGGTGCCCGCACGATTTCGATCTGCAACGTGATCGGCAGTACCGCCTCGCGCGAGGCCGACGGCGTCGTGTACACGCAGGCCGGTCCCGAGATCGGCGTCGCGTCGACGAAGGCGTTCGTGAGCCAGTTGATCGTGTTGAACCTCCTCGCGCTTCATCTAGGGTCGATGCGCGGCAAGATCACGCGCGAGGCCTCGAAGGAATACACGGACGAGTTGCGCGCGGTGCGCGGTCGCGTCGAGACGCTGATCGAACGCGCCGACGAGCTCGATCCGATCGTCGACAGCTACAAGCACGTCGACGACTTCCTGTATCTCGGCCGCGGCATCAATTATCCGATCGCGCTCGAGGGCGCGTTGAAGCTCAAGGAAATCTCCTACATCCACGCCGAGGGATACCCGGCAGGCGAGCTGAAGCACGGGCCGATCGCTCTCATCGAAGAGAAGATGCCCGTTCTCGCGGTCGCGACTCCGGGAGAGACCTACGCGAAGATCTCGAGCAACATCGATCAGGTCAAAGCGCGCGGCGGCGAGGTGATCGCGGTCGTCGCCGACGACGAGGCGAACCCTCCGATGGGCGTGGATCATCTGATCCGCGTGCCGCGATGTCGCGAGACGATCTCGCCGATTGTGAACGTGGTCCCGTTGCAGATCCTCTCGTACCGCATCGCCGTGGCGCGAGGGTGCGACGTGGACCAACCCCGGAACTTGGCCAAGAGCGTGACGGTGGAGTGAGCGTGGGCTACGTCGAACTGGAATCGAAGATCGCGGATCGCAGCGCGCGCATCGGTGTGATCGGCCTCGGCTATGTCGGGCTGCCGCTCGCCGTGGAGTTCGCCGACGCCGGGTTCCCGACGCTCGGCTTCGAGATCGACCGCTCGAAGGTCGACGCGATTCTCGACAAGCGTTCGTACATCCTCGACGTGCCCGGCTCGGACGTCGACCGGCTCGTGTCGTCCGGCAAGCTCGATGCGACCGACGACTTCGCGCGACTCGCCGACCTCGACGCGATTTGTATCTGCGTGCCGACGCCGCTGCGCAAGACCAAAGACCCCGACATTTCGAAGATCATCGAGGCGACCGAGCGCATCGTCGAGACGCTGCACAGCGACACGCTCGTCGTTCTCGAGAGCACGACGTATCCCGGCACGACCGAGGAGGTCATCCTCCCGCGATTGACGGTGGGCGACCACGAAGTCGGCAAGGACCTGTTCGTCGCGTTCTCGCCCGAGCGTGTCGATCCGGGCAATCGCGAGTACGGGCTGCGCAACACGCCCAAGGTGGTCGGCGGACTCACGCCGCAGTGTCGCGCTCTCGCGGCGGCACTTTACGGGAGCTTCGTCGAACGCGTACTCGAGGTGTCGTCCGCTTCGGCGGCCGAAATGGTGAAGCTTCTCGAGAACACCTTCCGATCCGTGAACATCGCGATGGTCAACGAGATCGCGATCATGTGCGACAAGCTCGGGATCGACGTCTGGGAGGTCATCGACGCGGCGGCTTCGAAGCCGTTCGGCTTCATGCCGTTCTACCCGGGTCCGGGGCTCGGCGGCCACTGCATTCCCGTCGATCCGCACTATCTGTCGTGGAAGCTGAAGACCCTCAACTACCGAGCGCGCTTCATCGAGCTCGCGAGCGAGATCAACGGCGAGATGCCGAGCTACGTGGTCGCGAAGGTCGGCGATGCGCTGAACCGCGTGAAGCTGCCGATCCATGGCTCGCGCATTCTCGTGCTCGGCGTGGCGTACAAGGGCGGCACGAGCGACGTGCGCGAGTCGCCCGCGCTCGATGTTATTGAGCTCCTGCGTTCGAAGGGGGCCGAGATCACGTACCACGATCCTTTCGTGCCCGAGCTCACCGTCGGTGAGTTGCGGCTCGAATCGGTCGAGCTCGACATGGAGTCGGTCGCGACGTTCGATTGTGTGGTGCTCGTGACCGATCACAAAACCTGGGACATGGCGGCGATTCTCGAGCACAGCCGCATCCTCGTCGACACGCGCAACGCGACCGGGTCACTCGGGCGATCCGAGCGACTGGTACGACTCTGACCGGATAGCCACCGTATTGCGGAGGTCCACAGCGACATGAAGGTCTTGGTGACCGGCGGGGCCGGGTTCATCGGCTCGCACCTGACCGAACGACTGCTGGCGGACGGGCACGACGTCTGCGTTCTCGACGTCTTCAACGAGTACTATCCGTCGACGATGAAGCGCGAGAACGTCGCGGGCCTGATCGCTCACCCGAAGTATCGGCTCGTCGAGGGGGACATCCGCGATCAAGCTCTCGTGGAGTCTCTGTTCGAAGAGGTTCGCCCCGACATCGTCGTGCACCTCGCCGCGATGCCGGGCGTTCGCGCGTCGCTCGCCGACCCCGCGCTCTATTTCGACATCAATCTGAACGGCACGATCGTCCTGCTCGAAGCGGCCCGCAAGATCGCGGGGACACGCTTCGTGTTCGGTTCGTCGTCGTCGGTCTACGGCATGTGCGAGCGTCTTCCGTTCCGCGAAGACGACCCCGACCTGCATCAGGTGTCGCCGTACGCGTCTTCCAAGCGAGCGGGCGAGCTCGTCTGCTACACGTACCACCATCTCTACGGCATCCCGATCACGGCGCTGCGGTTCTTCACGGTGTACGGGCCGCGGCAACGTCCCGAGATGGCGATCGCGAAGTTCACGGCGAAGATCCACGCGGGCGAGGAGCTGCCGCTGTTCGGGGACGGATCGGCGCGACGCGACTTCACGCACGTGACCGATATCGTCGATGGAACCGTGAAGGCGATGGAGCGGGACGAAGGCTTCCGCGTGTACAACCTCGGGGAGTCGGAAACCGTGACGATGCTCGAGCTCATCGAGACGATCGGTGCCGCGCTCGGGATCGAGCCGCGGATCCGGTTCCTCGACAACGAAAAGGGCGACGTCCCCGCGACGTGGGCCGACGTGAGCCGCGCGCGCGAAGAGCTCGGCTATCGTCCGTCGATGAAGCTCGCGGATGGCGTTCGCGAATACGTGGACTGGTACCGGCGCCAGCGCGCCGAAGTGTGAGGATCGATCGATGACGGAACGCAGAACGTACCTGGTCACGGGAGGCGCCGGCTTCATCGGTTCCCATCTCGTGCGACGGCTCGCCGAGGCCGGGCACCGAGTCCGTGTCATCGACAACTTCACGACGGGGCATCGCCACAACGTGGAAGGCGTGGACGGAGACGTCGAGATCGTCGACGGCGATCTTCGCGACCGGGCCGCGGTCGCGAAGGCCACCGCGGGCGTCGACTTCGTGCTGCATCAAGCGGCGCTGTCGTCCGTGCCGCGCTCGCTCGAAGATCCGGCTGCGACGACCGACGTCAACGTCGTGGGCGCCTCTGTGCTGCTCGAGGAGAGCCGTCGTGCGGGCGTGAAGGCGCTCGTTGCCGCGTCGTCTTCGGCCGTGTACGGCGACCTCGACATCGACGTGAAGACCGAGACGCTGCCGTGCGAACCGATTTCGCCGTACGGTGCGTCGAAGCTCGCCGCGGAGGAGTATTACGCGACGTACAGCCGCGCGCTCGGTCTGCCGACCGTGGCCCTTCGGTACTTCAACGTGTTCGGCCCGCGCCAAGATCCCGAGTCGGCCTACGCGGCCGTGCTGCCGCGTTTCATGAAAGCGTTCGCCGAGGGCAGGCCGCCGACCATCTACGGTGACGGCGAACAGTCCCGCGACTTCACGTACATCGACAACGTCGTGAAGGCGAACCTGCTGGCCTGCGAGTCGCCTGAAGCGTGGGGCAAGGCGATCAACGTGGCGTGCGGCGGATCGATCAAGGTCAACGAGCTCGCGGCGGCGGTGCGCGAGGCGATGGGCGCGACGATCGAACCCGAGCACGTGGGCGAACGTGCCGGCGACATCAAACATTCCAAGGCAGACATCTCGCGCGCGCGAGAGTGCATGGGCTACGAGCCCGAGATCGACTTCCGTGAAGGCATTCGCCGCACGGTCGAATGGTTCAAGACCCAAGACGCCGGTTCCCGGACCGGCACTCGATAGCTACGAGGAGGACGCAATCGTGAAGGGCGTGATTCTTGCCGGAGGACTCGGCACGCGGCTGCGGCCGCTCACCAGCGTGACGAACAAGCACCTCTTGCCGATCTACGACCGGCCGATGATCTACTACCCGATCGAGGCACTCGTGAAGGCGGGGATCCGTGACATCCTCCTCGTGACCGGGGGCAGCAGCGCCGGCGACTTCTTGCGCTTGCTCGGCAACGGCGAAGAGTTCGATCTGCAACAGCTCAACTACGCGTACCAGAAGGGCGAAGGCGGGATCGCCGATGCCCTCGGGTTGGCGCGCCACTTCGCGGACGACTCGCCGATCGTCGTGATCCTCGGGGACAACATTCTCGAGCGCTCGATCAAGCCCGCGGTCGATGCGTTCCGCAAGCAGAAGTCGGGCGGCAAGATCCTCCTCAAGGAGGTGCACGATCCCGAGCGCTTCGGCGTCGCGGAGCTCGATGGCGACAAGGTCGTCAACATCGTCGAAAAGCCGAAGGACCCGAAATCGAACCTCGCTGTTACGGGCATCTACATGTACGACGCGCAGGTGTTCGACTACATCGAAGGGCTCGAGCCGTCGGAGCGCGGGGAGCTCGAGATCACCGACGTCAACAACATGTACATCGAGAGAGACCAGCTCACCTGGGAAACCGTCGACGGCTGGTGGACCGACGCGGGGACGTTCGACAGCTTGCTGCGGGCGAGCAACCTCGTGAAGGACGGCGGCGCGAACAAGGACTGATCCGATGAAGACCGTTCTCATTACCGGCGCCGACGGCATGCTCGGCCAGGATCTCGTGAGAGACTTCTCGCGGGACCATCGCATCGTCGAGCACGACATCGCGCGCGGCGATCTGTGCGATCCCGCGCACGTCGCCGCGATCGTCGACGAGGCGAAGCCCGACGTCATCGTGAACTGCGCCGCGATCACCGATGTCGACGGATGCGAGACCAAGCGCGACCTCGCGTATGCGGTGAACGGCTTCGCGGCGCGGAATCTCGCGGTCGCCGCGAACCGCGCGGGCGCCGAGTTGCTGCACGTGAGCACCGACTTCGTGTTCCCGGGCGACAAGGGCGACGAGTACCTCGAGTACGACGAGCCGCGTCCTCTGAGTGTCTACGGCGACTCGAAGCTGTGGGGCGAGAAGCTCGTGCGCGATCACTGCGAGCGCTTCTGGATCGTGCGCACGCAGTGGCTCTACGGCAAGAACGGCAAGAACTTCGTCGAGACGATCGTCGGCCGAGCCCGTGAGGGCGGACCGCTGCGTGTCGTCGAC
>JAUIME010000301.1 GCA_030433195.1 bacterium | reverse complement strand
CGGTTTCCGTTTCTTCGTCAGCTTCGCGATTTTCGGAGCTCTGCTGGTCGCGAGCGGGGCAGTGCTCGCGGCGGACTACGGCAACAACACCTGGACCACGACGGGTAAGTTCAAGTTCCAGGTCAAGAAGGTCGGTAAGGAGCAAACGGAGGCCAACGCCACCGTCATCTTCACGCCGACGACGTTCGAGATCCGCGGCGAGGACAACGAGCTGATTCTCGACGGCGGCTACACGGCCGACGCGAAGGGCAAGGCCGTCCTCATGCCCTCTCCGGGATCGATGAACCAGTTCCTGAACGGGACGATTCAAGAGATCCTGAACGAGTCCGGCTATCAGGGCTCCATCCTGAGTACGACGGTCGACAAGACCAAGATGACGAGCAAGTGTAAGGGGAGTTCGAAGGGCGTCCAGCTCTCCCTCAAAATGTCCATCAAGGCGGACACGCTTCTCGACATCAAGGCTCCGGAATCGATGTCTCTCGACGCCGGCGTCTCGGTCAGCCTCTCGCTCAAGGGCACGATCCCGCCCGACATCAGCGACTCTCGCTGGGTCGGCCCGGGCAAGTCGAAGGTCAGCATCCAGGGGTTCGGGAATGCCGGCGGCAGCGGCACACTGGACCTGACATTCGGCCCTGGCGGTGGCGTTCCCGCGGGTGAGTTCTGCTTGCTCTCCGTCGAAGATGGAATTCGTCTCGACGGTTCTTACGGCCAATCCGGCGTCACGGCGAGCATGAGCGGCGTTGCGAGCGCGTTTGCGTTCGTGATCGAGCAAGTCGTCGAACTGGAAACCGGTCTCGATGTCAGGGTGATCGTCGTGTCCGAGGACTGCACGTTCAAGTACAAGCCGGGCATCTCCGGCAAGCTCAATTGCAAGATCAAGTATTTGATCGAATCCGATGAAACCGAGGAAACCCTGAAAGCCAACGTGAAGATCTCCGGTAAATTACCCGTGGCCACTTCCTAGCCGACGAGCGGTCTTTCGATGAGCCCAACGCGATTCTCCTCGTCGTCGTCCAGTAGAGGCGTCTGGCCTTGGGCCGTCGCTTTCCTCGGGTTCATCGCGGTAGCGGCGCTGGTTCTGATCGTGCAATCCCGGCGTGGGGGGGGCGACAGCCCGTCGTCTCCTCCCGCCGCTTCCACGGACCGCGAGATCGAACCGGCCGCACGCGAACGCGCCGATGCCGAAGCGCCGCCCATATGGCAACCTTCGAAGCCGTACGCCGAGCGAAGCGCGTCGAGTTCCCCGTCGCGCATCATCGCGGAAGAAGAGGAGGCGCAGGGCCCCGCGATCATCCGCGGTCGCCTCGTCGATGTCCGAAAGCGCGGCGTCGCGGGCGTCGACATCGACCTGTGGGACTCCGAGGGCGGTTTCGAGGACTCGACCGAGACCGACGGCAACGGCGAATTCGAGTTCGAGATCGAAGACGTGCTCGAGGCAGGCTTCACCGTCTGCGTCGATGCTTCCGGCGGGCTCGAGACCGACGGGGAGCCGGCGAATCACGACCACTTCAGGCACCCGAACGACCTCGCGCCGGGAGACGATCCAGTCGAGTGCGTGCTCGAGCTTCTGCCGGCGGCGCGTCTCGTCGGATTCGTCCTTCTCGAGGGCACGCGCGAGCCCGTCGAGGGCGCCGACATCGAGGTCACCTCCGGGCTCGCCGCGTGGGACGGGGACTATGTGGACACACTCTCCCGTCACGATGGAGGGTACGAGCTCACGATCACGGATTTCCCGTCCGAGCGCGTCTACGTGAGCGTCGTCGATGACGAAGACCGCGCGCTCTATCTCGGCCCGATCTCCTACGCCGCGGGGAAGACCCACACGGTCGATCTACTGATCCGCGAACCGTGGAACCTCTCGGGGATCATCCGGGATCGTGCGACGGGCCATCCGATCGAGGATGCCGAGGTCACATGGCTCGCGCACGCCTCAATGCACGACCCGGACGTGGAAACGGCGGCGACCGACGAGTACGGAGAATGGGAGCTCGAAGAGGTACCGCCTGGGAAGGGCGGCATCGCGCTTGCGGTCCGCGCGCAGGACTACAGTCCTGCGGTCGTTCGCGTCACGGACCCCGACGCGGCGATCGTGATCGACCTCGACATACCGACCCGCGCGAGCGGAATCGTCACCGCGGGAAGCGATCTCACCCCGATCGCCGCGGCTCGCGTCACGTTCGTCTTGCGACACCCGGATGGCCGGCGCACGGAGGTCACCGAGAGCAAGACCACCGACAGCACCGGAGGGTTCGAACTCACGCTCGAGGAGGTGCCCGTGAATGCTTGCGACGTTCTCGTGGAGATCAACGGCCAAGTCGTCCTCGACGGGCCGCTCGAGCGCTTCACGCCCTCCGAGCCGAGCCCGGGTTCCTTCGTGCCGCTGGCGCTCCATGTCCACTGACGGAAGTAAGCAGACGATGTCACGGGCCTGAGAATCGTCGCGAAGAAGGGACTCCGGCAACTCGTCAAGGTCACCGACGATGAGGGGAATGCGATACGGGGGATCCGTGTTGCGGCAGGGTGGATCCCGTCGGGGAGCAAGTACACGTCTCGCGCAGCCGCTACGGCGAACGACGGTACAGCTCAATTGCGGGGGTTGCCAAAGCAAAGAGTCAGCATTTCGGTGCAGCACCAAGATGGATTCACGAGGGCTCGCCGAGTTTCGGTGTTTCCCTCGGATTCGCCCGTCGAGTTCGTACTGCGTCGGGAAGCTCTCGTAGAAGGCGCAGTCGTTTGGGCGGCAGGCGGCGCCGCCCCGGGATTGGGCGTCATCGCGCGGTCGAGTGTGGACGGAGCTCACGTCGGAAGGGCAACCACGAATCGCGAGGGCTTCTTTCGGATCGGTATTCCGCAGGGGAGCGGCCCTGTGGATCTTCATGTAGCACTGAACGGGGAGAGGACCGCAGAGGGACGAGACCTACTTCTTGTCGATCCAGTTGCGCGGGTCGTTGCGCCTGCAGGCGGCATCGTCATGACCGTCGAAGAGAGAGTTCTCGATGCCGAGCTCGTCGTTCGCGTCGTCGACGAACGGTCCATTCCCTTGGCGGGAGCGATGGTATTCGTCCGATCCGGTGCGAGTGGCGAAACCATGTTGGCGACCGGGAGCGACGGCAGGGTTCGCTTGAGAAACCTCTCGACTGACCGCTCCTATCTGGTGCGTGCCCTTCCTCCGGCATCGTGTGCAGACAAACACTTCGCTTCGCCAGTCGTCGAGACAACTGTAGAGGCAGGTGAGGTGACGCTCGAAATGCGGGATGCTTTTCTTGCGAGAGGAACCGTAGCGTACTTCGATGGAACGCCGGTCTCCGGGGTTTGGATCCATGTTTCCGGGAGAGACGGCCTTGTTGCGAAAATCATGACGAGATCGGAGGGCCGTTTCGAACTGGCGCTCCCCCGCGGAGGGCCGTATTCCGTCAAGGTCACCCGCGATCGCGGCGGGAGCGATGCTCTAGAGAGCGTGGATCACGTCGTCTCGGCTGAGTCTCCTGACCTGGCGATCGCCGTAGCCGAGTGATGATTCTGTGTTCGTGGTGAGCGTTCTGCACTCGAAGTTCGCTCTTGAGGTACACCTCGCCGCAACCCCAGGCGAACACGAACTCACTCCTGCCGACACTTCCACGAAAAACGGGAGCCGACGATCGCTCGTCGACTCCCGTGAGAACTACTGACTGGATTACCGCGCAGGGCTTGGCCTACGGCAGAACCACGATGCTGACCAGGTCGGCGAGAGCCAGGTTGTTGCCGGGCGCCGGGCCGTTGCCATCGAAGACGCCCTCGAAGTGGAGGGTCTCACCGATCAGACCGGGTTCGTTCGGGATGGTGTAGTTCTTCGCGCCCTGGCCCAAGGCGGTCAACGGGACTCCGTCCTGCCAGGCGTTCTTGACGATCACGAAGTTCTGGAAACCGATCTGCCAGAGGATGCCCTTCTTCGTCCGCGGGCCGAGTTCCGTGTCGCGCACGCAGCCCCAGTTTCCGTTGGCGATACCCGTCCCTCGGACCGACAGCGTCTCGCCCAGATTCGGGGTGCCGATCACCGCCAGCAATGGCTTGTAGGTGAACGCGTCCGTCAGGGTGTCGCTGCCGAGCGAGGTGGTCACGGCGACGTCGACGGTGCGGAGCTCGACAGCGGACGGCGTCTGTGCGATCAGCGTGTTCTCGTTCACGTAGGTGACCGTATTCGCCGGAACGCCGTCGAACGTGACCTCGGACGAGAAGTTGAAGAAGCTGCCGCTGATCGTGACGTTGGTGAAACCGATGAGCGATCCCGACGTCGGCGCGATCGAGTCGACCTCCGGCGGGTCGAGCGGTCCGACGGAAAGGACCGCCGTGTGGGCGTTGACGCGGCCCCAGCCATGGTGGTTGTCACGCCCCGGCGGGTCCTCGCTCACACGACCGACCTGGTCGTCCGCGCTACCCTCGAGGATCGCGCGCGCTTGCGCAGCCGTGAGGTCGGGGTTGCGCGAGAAGATGAGACCGGCCACCCCCGCGGCGTTCGGACAGGCCGAAGAAGTGCCGTTGAAGTTGGTCAGGTAACTGCCCGAAGACGAACCGCAGCTGCCGGCGATGTCGGTCGTGTAGTACAGCACGCCGGGCGCCACCACATCGAGCGCCGAGCCGTAGTTGCTACCCCACCAGGTTTCCCCGTCGCAGCTGGTCGGGCTCTTGCGTTCGTCGCACGGGCTCGTCGCACCGACGGCGACGACGTTCGCCAGGCTGCCCGGGTAGCTCACGGAACTGTTGTTCCCGTTGCCCGAGGAGAAGAGAATCAGACAGCCGAGACCACCGCGGCCGTTGTTGTAGCAGTTGTTGATTGCGGCCGTGAGCGTCGAAGACGGCGAACCGCCACCCCAGCTGTTGGACGAAACGGCGACGTTGTTGAGACGTGACCAGTTGAACGAGTTGGCCGACCACGTGTTGGTCGTCCACACCGAACCGTACGCCATGCGCACTGGTGCGATCGAGCAGTTCGGGCAGACGCCACTGACGCCGATGCCGTTGTCTTGCTCGGCTGCGGCAATTCCTGCGCACGCCGTTCCGTGGCTGTCGTTGCAAGCGGCGTTGCCGGGAGTCCCGCCCGGCGGGCTCGAGTCCGTCGTATCGACACCGGGCACCATGTTGTCGACCAGGTCCGGGTGATCGACGTCGACGCCCTCGTCGTGGATCGCGATGATCACCGAAGGGTCGCCGCGCGTGATGTCCCAAGCCAGGTTGGCATCGACGTCGGCGTCGACGGTTCCGGGATTGCCGTTGTCGTTCTCGAGCGGCCACTGCTGTCCGTAGAGCGGATCATTCGGCGTGTAGTGCGCCGCCGGGAAATAGAACACCGGCTCACAGAACGTGATGCCCGGAACGTCCTGATACATTTCGACGATGTCCAGCACGTCGAGATCACGATCGGCCGGCAGAACCATCTCGATCAACGTGAACATGAACGTGTCGTGCTGCTTCAGAAAGAGGGCGTCCGCCGCGTCGTGGAGGGAGGCGAACTCGTCGATCGTACGGCCTTCGTCCAAGGCGATGACGAAGTGGCCGGTCATGTACTCCGGCGTCTGCGACGGCCCGAACGTGAAGACCGGCTCCGCCCAGGCGACGCGCGGATCCCTTCGCATCTCTCGCATCGTCTTGCGAGCCGACCCTTGAGTCACCGTGACTTCCAGCACGCCGACGGGAAGCATCTCGATCTCGATGCGATCGCTGAGCTGCTGGGTCATGTCCTCCGCCATGAGCGCGACGTCGTAGCCGTCCACGGTCTTCAACGCGAATCGATCGAGGACGGGATCGAGCCAGACGCGCTCGCCATCCGCCATGTAGCTCGATGTATGGTCGAACGACGTGTCGGGTCGATCGAACGTGGATTCCGATGCCATGGCCGGAGCGACGAGAAGCGCCGCTACGATCATCCATGAGAGTAAGCGCATGAAAGAAGCCTCCGAAGGGTGAGCGGACGTTCTTCGAACGAAACGTACGCAGTTCAAGTCGAGCAAGGAGTGAGGTAGCGGTTTCGCGCTCGACTCGAGTCGCGGCACGAAACGCCGGAGATGCGACACGGATGGTCGGATCTCGAGCGAGGAGGACCCTCTGAAGACTCTGCCTTTGAGATAAGAACTAGGCTACCAAGGATCTTCGGCGAGAACAAGACCAGGGCGAGTCCTCGTCGATAGCCGGATTCGAGGCTTTGAAAAAACACCTCGTACCTCCTCGGATACTGAACCTCAGACACGGAGGAGGTTCTGTTGACGCCGCACGAATCCGAGGGGCTCGTCGAACTGGACTCGCTTCTGGCGAAGCGGGGTTGGGTTCGTGCCCTGGCCCGACAGCTTGTCGGCGACGACGATGTGGCTGACGACATCGTCCAAGAGACGTGGCTCGCCGCGCTGCGCCAGCCGCCGAAGCATCCGCGGGCGATCTCGGCCTGGCTTTCCAGTGTCGTACGCTTCGGTGCCGCTCGCTCCATTCGAGACGATCACCGGCGTACGATGCGTGAAGAGGCGGTCGCGAAGCGGGAGATCGGGCCGCCGACGGACGAGGTCGTCGCCGAGACCGAGATGCATCGCCTCGTGGTCGACGCGTGCCTGGAACTCGACGAGCCGTATCGATCGACCGTGCTGCTTCG
>JAUIME010000300.1 GCA_030433195.1 bacterium | reverse complement strand
GGAGATCGTGCGGCGGATTCGTGAGGCGCGCTCCCCGAATGCGTGGAGTGTGGTGTCGGCGGATCGGGAGCTGACCGGGCGCGTGCGGCAGCTCGGGGCGCGCGTCGTGCGGGTGATCGACTTTCTCGACGACCTCGACGACGCGGTGGGGCCCGATGCCGAGCCCGGGGAACCGCCGCAGAAGTACGACCTCTGAGGTCCGCGCGGCGTGAGGAGAGGCGGGCGTGAGGTCCGCGCCGCGCACGGGAGGCGAGCGTGAGGACCGCGTGGCGGTCGGAAGAGACGCGCACCGCAAGGGGATACGAGGGGTGATTCAAGCCCCGAGGCCCGGGATTCCGATTGGACGGATGCGTTCCGCCCGGGCCGATGGACGAACCGGGCGTACCCTGCGGCAAGCGCTGCCGGGATCCGGCTCCCAGGTGCTCGATGAAGCTCTCCTTTTCACTGCGCGCGCAGTTCCTGCTCTCGATCGGTGGCGTGATCACGGTGTCGATCGGACTCCTGACCGCCATCCTCTTGCAGCATCAGCGAGCGGCGGCCATCGATCACGAGATCCGCGATCTGCGGGACGTGGCCACCTACCTCGTTTCGCCCGCGGGACAGAACGGCGCTTCGTGGACCGAACGGATGCCGACTCGGTTGCGGGCGTGGACGGCCCGGGGCGGCGGTCCTCCCGAGTTCGCATGGGTGGAAGACGACCAACGACGCGTACTCGACATCGCGGTCTCCGATGCGGCGGTCGCCGAGCACGTCGAGCTGCCGGTTCCCGGGAACGCGGCCGAGCCGCTCTCGGTCGAGCAACTCACGGGCGCCGGCGAGTGGATCGTCGTTCCCGTGGCCGCGTCGACGGGTGATGCGTCGCGCGGGGGCGGTCGCATCGTCATGGGGCGATCGATCGAACGTCTGCACGTCGATCTCGCCGCTCGCGCGAAGCGCGCGTGGGTGCTCGCTACGATCCTGGTCGCGCTCGCGTGGGTGTACCTGACACTCGTCGGTTCGCGGACGCTGGCCGCGCCGCTTCGACAACTGCGCGCGGTCACGCGCCAGATCGCCGAGGGCGAGAACTCGCTCGCGGCGCCGATCCGCGCGCCCGACGAGCTCGGCGAGCTCGCCGCCGACTTCAACCGCGTCACCGATCGGCTGCGGCGTTCGCGCGAGGAGATCGAGCGCAAGAACAAGGAAATCCAACGCAAGCACGCCGAGCTCTTCAGCGCGTCGCAGTTCCTCGAGAGCATCTTGAGGGCATCGACCGATCACGCGATCATCGCCGAAGACCTCGACGGACGCATCCTCTCGGTCAACGAGGGGGCGCTTCGCGTGTTCGGGTACTCGGAGGACGACGTCGTCGGTCGTCACTTGCAGACGTTGCTGAGCGAACCCGAAGCGGGGTTCGACACGATCTGCGACCTCTACCGACGCGTCCTCGACGGCGAGCGCGGCGTGTCGTGCGAGATCCACGCGCGGCACCAGGACGGGCGGACGTTCCCGGCGCACTTCTCGTTCAGTCTTCGTTCGCACGCGTCCGGCGAGCCCGCCGGCTTCGTCATCATCGCGCGCGACCTCACACGCGACAAGGAGGAGCAGGAGCTCATCCTTCGCAACCGTGAGCTCGAGCGCGCGTCGCGGCTCAAGAGCGAGTTTCTCGCGAACATGTCGCACGAACTCCGCACGCCGCTGAACTCGGTGATCGGCTTCTCGGAGGTGCTGATCGACGGGTTCTTCGGCGAGCTCAATCAAGAACAGCGCGAGTACATCGCGGACATCCACCATAGCGGTCGCCATCTGTTGGTGCTCATCAACGACATCCTCGACATCTCGAAGATCGAGGCCGGCCGCATGGAGCTCCAGCTCGAGACGTTCTCCATCGCGGAGGCGATCGAGCGCGTCGTCGCGATGGTGGCGGCGCAGGCGCACAAGAAGAAGATCCTGCTCGACGTCGACGTCCCCGAGGGGCTCGAACTCAGCGCGGATGCGGGACGCTTCAAGCAAATCGCCCTGAACCTGCTCAGCAACGCGATCAAGTTCACGACGAACGGCGGAACCGTCGCGATCCGTGGATTCCGCGAGGAAGGGACGCTGCGTCTGAGCGTGCGCGATACCGGCATCGGAATCCCGCCGCAGTACCTGCCGACGATCTTCGACAAGTTCCAGCAGGTCGAAGCCGGTTACCGCCGCAGCTACGGCGGCACGGGCCTCGGCCTCGCGATCGTCAAGGAGTTCATGGAGCTTCACGGCGGGCGCGTGTGGGCCGAAAGCGAGGTCGGCAAGGGAAGCTGCTTCACGCTCGTGTTCCCGAGCGACCGCATCGGCGACGACGACTCGCTTGTCGACGTCGGCGGGGACGCCGTCCCGGCCGATCGTGGCATGGGCGGCGAACCGGCACCTGTTTCGAACGGCGCTTCGCCCGAGCGGGCAACGGTTTCGTTCTTGCCCATCGGACCCGAATCGGGCCGGCCGACGTCGCCCGATGGCGACGCGAACCCGAGCTCGGTGTCGAACGGCGAGCCGCGCGAAGACTCGCCCGACTACGCCGAAGCGGAATCGACGTCGGACGCGACCGGAACCGACACCGAGCCGACATCGGACGAATCCGAAGACGAGGCGTCGGTCGCGTGGACCGCCGGTTCCGTCAACGAGACGACACCCCCCGCGAGTTCCGGGACCGACGAGCCCCGCGTGCTCGTGGTCGACGAAGACCCGTTCGCGCTCAAGCAGTTCTTCCGCTATCTGTCGGGAGACTACTGCGTCGAGACGGCGACGACCGGAGAGCAGGCGATCGAACGGGTTCTCAAGAACCCGCCGGACCTCATGATTCTCAAAGTCTTGCTGCCCGACATGGACGGGTGGGAAGTGTTGCGACTCTTGCGCGAGAAGCCTCGCGTCAAGCGTATCCCCATCGCGATCGTCTCGTCGATCCCCGAGGAAGGTCGGGGGTTCATCGTCGGGGCGTCCGACTATTTCGTAAAGCCGATCCATCGAAGTGATCTGCTGTCCCGGCTGGACGCCTTCTCGTTGCGCGTCCCGGGACGTGACACTCCGCCGAGGATCGTCATTGCCGATGACAACGGCAAGGACGCACGGCTGCTCGAGTCGTATCTGCGCCCCGCAGGCTTCGACATCGTTCTCGCTCGCGGCGGGCGAGAGGCTATCGAGACCATACGCGAGCACAAGCCCGATCTCGTGATCCTCGACCTCTTGATGCCGGACTGCTCCGGCTTCGAGGTCGTCGAGGCGATCCGCGCGGACGGGCGTCGCATGCCCCATCTCGTATTGACGAACGGATTCTTGAGCGTGGACGAGAAGATCACCCTGATGGAAGACCTCTACCGAGTGTCGTCGCGTACCGATTTCACGCGCGAAGCACTCTGCGAAGAGGTCGAGCGCCTGACGCACGCGGCTCGGTTCGCCGATCCGCGCCGGGCGCCGATTCCCGACGAGGCTCCCGAGCCGCGGAGGGAGTCGTGAGCGAGACGTCGAAGTCGATCCTCGTCGTCGAGGACAATGCACTCAACATGAAGTTGATCCGCGCCGTCCTGCGGTTCAGCGGTCACGAGATTCTCGAGGCCTCGGACGGGGAGAGCGCGATCGACATCGCGCGCGCGCAGGCCCCCGACCTGATCCTCATGGACGTTCAGTTGCCGCGCATGAGCGGGCTCGAAGCGGTCGAAGTCCTCAAGGACGATCCGACGACGAATGCGATTCCGGTCGTCGCCATGACCGCCTACGCGCTGCGCGGCGACCGCGAGAAGATCCTCGAATCGGGTTGCGACGGCTACGTGAGCAAACCGATCGATACGCGAACGCTGCCGGGCGTTCTGGCCGAGTACCTCGGCGTCGACTCGGACGGACCGCCGTCGCGTTGACACGCGCCGTGCGCCGAGCCAGAATCCTGCCCCATGCCGAACGACACCTCTCTTGCGAACGTCGATCTCGTCCTCTTCGATTTCGACGGAACGATCGTCGACTCGTGTGAAGACATCGCCGCGTGCGCGAACCGCGTGCTCGCGTCGCGTGGGCACGCGTCGCTTCCGAGCGAGCGCATCCGCGGCTTCATCGGAGACGGAGCGCACGAGCTGCTCGCGCGATGCTTGCGGGCGAGCGGCGAAGATCCCGATGCCGCGACGATCGCCGAGGCGACGGCCGCGTTCGAAGCCGACTATCTCGAGCATCCGGCGGATCACACGACCGTGTATCCCGGCGTGCGCGAGTTTCTCGAATCGCGGCATGGACGGCTGCCGATGGCGCTCGTGACGAACAAGCCGCTCGGGATCACGCTGACGGTGCTGCGCGCGGTCGGCCTCGCCGGGGCGTTCGATCCGATCCTCGGGGAGCGGAGTCTTCCGACTCACAAGCCCGATCCGGCGCCGCTCGCGTTCGCGATGGCGCTGCACGGTGTGCCCGCGGAACGCACGATCATGGTGGGGGACGGTCCCCAAGACATCGCCGCCGGACGCGCGGCCGGGGTGCGCACCGTCGCCGCGCTCTACGGGCTCAACGAGGCGGCGGTTCTCGAACGCGCGGAGCCCGATGTCTCGTTGACGTACTTCGCCGAGCTCGTACGGGCTCTCGACTGATCGGCCCCGGCCGCGATCGCGCTCGGGGCGATGCGCGGTTTGGCGATCAGGATGTGCGCCGACGCCGTCACCGCTTCGGGAAGACGCCGCTCTTCGATCGCGTAGCCCCACGATTGCCAGCGCTCGATCCGACGCTCGCGCACGAGTCGCGGTAGATCGTCGCCGCGTGCCGTGGCCCTCGCCGCGGGCGAGAGCAGCGCGCGCCGTTCGCAGCACGGCACCACGGCGAACGACGCGCCCGATCGCCGCGCTTCTTCGGCGACGAGGTCCGTGAGCGATCCGCAGCAGTGGAGTCCCACGACGAGCGCATCGGGCGGGATCGGATCGCCGCTCGCGATGTCGCCTTCGCGGAATCGGCTCCGCAGCTTGAGGAACGGATGGTCGACCGCCGCGAGCTCGAGAATGCGTTCGTACGAGAGCGGACGACGCTTGTCGAGATGAACGACCTCTTCGAGGGGGCGGTGGAGCAGCGCCGCGAAGAGCCCGAACATGCCATGTCCGGCGGCCATCTCCCACAGCCGCGTCGCGCGGCGCAGTTCGGGGTCGAGCCGGTCGAGCAGGAACGCGGCCTCGTAGAACTCCTTGCGGACGGCCGCGCGTTGGTTGCGGATGCGCAAGAAAACGCCGTACAGCGGGTCGTCCCGGTCGAGCCAAACACGCGCCCGCGGTTCGTCGCGGGCCGAGAGCCGACTCGAACTGCGCAAATTGTAGTCGGGGTGGTCGAGAATCCGGTCGACGTTCATGGCTCGCTCGGAAGGTCCTTCGAATCAGGAGGTTGGGCGAGATTCTAACACTCGGGAGTCGCCGATCGACCGCTCGGAGGGACGCGAGCGCCCGAATCCCTGCCGGCTTGGCTCAAGTCCGCGTCGAGCGGATCCCGATGAATCGGATTCAAGGTGTCTGGATTCAGTTTCCCGATCTCGTTCAACCCGATTGGAGGGAGAACATGGTAGCGCATCCCAGGCGATTCGCCGGACTGCTCGTCGCGGCGACGCTCGTCGCCGCGTCGCAGGCCGCGGCGCAAGTCTCGTTCGAGTCGCAACAGAACTTCCCCGTACAGGAAGGCCCGAGCGCAACGCACGCCGGCGACTTCAACGGCGACGGCTTCGTCGACATCGCCGTCGCGAACCTGCTCTCGGATCAGGTCTCGATCCTGCTCGGCGACGGTCAGGGATCGCTGCAACCGACGGCGACCCTGAGCTCGATCGACACGCCCGCCGCGCTCACGAGCGGCAACTTCGACGGCGACGCGTTCGACGACCTCGCGATCGTGAACTTCGACAACGACACGGTCTCGATCTTCATCGCCGACGGTACGGGAAACTTCAACCCCGGCAGCGTGATCTCGGTCGGCATGGCGCCGACGGCGATCGTGACCGGCCTGTTCGACGGCGACACGACGCTCGACCTCGTGGTGCTCAACCGCGATTCGCGCGACGTTTCGGTTCTCGTGGGTGACGGCGCGGGCGGCTTCGCGGTCCAGCCGACGACGTACGAAACCGGAACGGGTGCCGGCGACCTCGCGGTCGGCGACTTCAACGGTGACACGTTCAACGACCTCGCGGTCGCGCTCTACGACAACCACAAGATCGCGATGCTGCTCGGTGACGGTGCGGGCGGCTTCACGGCCGGCGCGCGCTTCATCACCGGCCTCAACCCGGTCTCGATCCAGGCGTACGACGTGAACGTCGACACGCTGCTCGATCTCGTCGTCGCGCACGAAGGCGGCGCCAACGTCACGGTCTGGTACGGCGACGGCTTCGGCACGTTCGCCGCGAGCCTCGTGGTGTCGACGACGGGGACTCCGCTCTCGGTCGACGTCGGCTTGCTCGACGCGGACGGACAGCCCGACCTCGTCGTCTCGAACGGCTCGAGCGCTTCGTTCTCGTTCTTCTCGGGCGACGGCCTCGGCGGTTTCGAACCAGCCGCGGACTTCGGTCTCGGCGCGTTCGTCGATCAGATCCTCGCGACCGATCTCGACCGCGACGGACTCTCGGACTTCTGTGCGTCGCACAGTCAGTCGAGCCGCATCAGCGTCGTCCTCGGCGAT
>JAUIME010000299.1 GCA_030433195.1 bacterium | reverse complement strand
TTTTGCGAACGCGGTCCCCGACGTCTCGATCATCAGCCTGCACTACTACTTCCCATGGGCCATGATGGCCCTCGTGCGCTGGACCGCGTTCTGCGTCGTGACCGAACGGCTCATGTCCATCGACATGAACAAGCGCAAGTTCTTCGAGATCGCCGACCGCGACGATCTCGACTACCGCCAGAAGCTCGAACACTACCGCGAGCTCGCGCACGCCTACTTCCAAGAAGACGCCTTCCGTGAGTTCGTCGAGACGGATCTCGCCGACTTCGACGAACGAGCGCTCACGTACTTCACGAGCGAAACCTTCGACGATCTCGTCGTGCGCACGGTGCGCGAGGCATTCCCGGAGCACGAGCACGAACGCTTCATCGAGCACTATCGCGGGCTGCTCACGCACTGGGCCGAGGGGCAAGTGACGACATGAGCGACGCGCCCGCGGTCGAGAGCGCCGCGAGCGCACCCGAGGAAGAAGACGCCAGCGGCGGGGCCGGTGCGGAAGCGTCTCCGCTCCTCGCCGTCGCGGGATTGCCGCGTTGGCACGAGCCCTTGGTCGCGGCGACGCTGGCCGGCTTCGGGCATCGTACCGAGTGCGTCAAGTTCGCGCGGCTGTCCGACTACCGAAGCGCGATCTCGTTGCTCGGGCGCGAGGGCTCGCCGCCGGTCATGTACTTGATCGGGTCGTTCTTGCGGTTCTTGGACGAACGCTCCGACGTCCCGGGCCCCGTGTGTTTCGTGTGCCCGAACGTCGCGCCGAACGGCCCGACCGCGGGAATCGTCGAGGCCGTCGAGCACGCGTTCTCGCGTGCGGGTCGCCGCGACGCGCGCGCGGCCTTCTTCCCCGGCGCGATCCCGCGGAGCGAGCGGCATCTGCTCGATCCCGCGACGGCGGGGGCGGTCTTCCGGGCCGTACAGGTGGCCGACGTCTTGCACGAAACGGTCTGCCGCGTGCGGCCGTACGAGCGCGAGCCCGGGGCGACCGAGCGCGTCATCGAAGCATGCGTCACCGAGATCGGCGAAGTGCTCGGCGACGCGTCGCGCCGCTGGAAGGGGGCGAGTGTGCGTCCGTCCCTCACGCACCGCGGGCTCTCGACGCTCACGCGCTTCGCGTCCGCGCGCGATCTCGCGATGTTCGCGCACGCTCCCGGTGAGGACGACGTCGTCGCGGCGCTCGACCGCTGTGCCGCCCGCCTTCAGGACGAGGTCGAGGTCGACTACGTCCAGCCGCGACCGCGCGTGCGACTGACAGGTGACTTCTGGACGCGGAGCACCGGTGGGGAGGCGAACTTCAGCATCCTCCCGTGGCTCGAGGCCGAGGGGGCGGAGGTGCAACTGCTGCCCGTCGTCGATTGGGTCATCGACGCGCTGCGAGTCTGCGGCGTGCGCGGCACGTGGATCGCCAAGCGCTACGCCGCGAAGCGTCGCACCGGATACCGCGCGCGGTTCGGGCCCGGCCCGATGCCGCCCGCGCAAGCCGGATGCGCGGCAACCGTGCACGTCGTCTTCGAGATGCACCTCGATCGGGTGCAGCGGATTTCGGACGACGCGAAGACCGTCCGGCTCTCGATCGTCGCGTGCGAGATGTCGAACCAGGACTGCCGTGAGCGGATTCAGGCCGCGCTCCGGCCCGCGCTCGCGATCGCCGAGGGCGAGATCACCGCCGTGCTCGAGCGGCGCGGCTTCTCGATCGACGAGATCCGGACCTTCGTCGGCGATCGGCGCGATCTGCGCCGCCCGCTGCGCACCCCGGATCCGTCCGATGCGGGGCGGTCCGCCAAGCGAGAGCCCGAGATCGGGACGGGCGCGTGCTTCGTCGACCGCGTCGCGGCCGAGCTCGCTCGCGAGGTGGGGATGCGCAAGAACATCCAATGGCACCCCTGACCCGGCGCGAGCCGCTCGGGACGTGAGCGGAGCCTCGTAACCCGCCGCGCGATCACGGACTCAGGCGCCGACCGCGCCGGTCGCCGGCCCACACGGCGTTTCTCCTCATGGACTTGGGGGCGTGATCCGGCCATTTTTTGGGTCGGATTCGGTGGAGATTTGTCTTGCCAGCTCCTACAATGTCGCCCGTTCGGATCCCCGTTTCGCGGCCGCTCGGCCGGGGGCGAGGTCCGATCCAGTCTGGGGATATCTCCGCCGCCGGCGTCTGTGGAGCCGCGCGACGGTCTCGAGTCGTTTTCCGACAGGCCATTCGCCCGTGCGCGGCGTGGCCGGTGAGAAGGAGGAGTACGAATGCCACTCCCTACGCGTGCGCGCCTCGTTCGCGCGTCGAGCTTGCCTCTCTTCGCGATCGCGATCCTCGTGCTCGCGCTTCCCGCGGCTGCCCAGCCGTTCATCGACGAGGCGCCGAGCATCCACGCGGTGCCCGCGAGCGCGCTGATCTTTCCGTTGTTCGATTCGGCGCCCGATCGCGGAACACTGATCTCGGTGACGAACACGAACTCGAGTCGGGTCTCGTGCGGCAACACGTTCCTTTCGGGCGACATCGCGCTGCACTACACCTATTACAACAACGACGTGAACGGGAACTGCTACGAGTTCGACCGCGTCGAGTACCTGACGCCGGGCGACACGCTGACGGTCGTCGCCGACGATCACAACCCCGAGATGGACGAGGGTTGGCTGTGGATCGAGACGCTCGATCCCGAGACGTACGAGCCGATCACGTTCAACCACATCATCGGCAGCGCGATCATCGTCGAATCGGGGAGCAACTTCCTGTGGTCGTACACGCCGTATGCCTTCCAGTCCGTGGTGACGGCGCCGTGTGACGGCTTCGAGCTGCCGTGCGGAGCCCAAACGCGCTGCATCAACGACATCGACGGCGAGGTCGACGCCGACTTCGACGGCACCGAGTTCATCCCGTTCCCGGACTCGCTGCTGCTCGACGGCTTCTTCGAAGAAGGCCTCAAGAACATCACCAACGAGCTCACGCTCATGACCACGCGCGAGTTCGTCGACACGAACCTGCAGGTGTTGATCTGGAACAACAGCGAGACGCGCTTCTCGCAGGGCTTCTCATTCGAGTGTCACTACCGCGGGCCGCTCAGCGACATCTCGCAGATCGTCAACGATCTCGGCGGCACCGACGATGAAGCCTTCCCGACGGGCTGGGTCGAGTTCCAGTCCGCGGCCGGCATCCTCGGCGTCTTCAAGCAGCAAAAGGGCCCGTTCGGCGCCGGCAAGGAACTCTTCGCCGAAGGCGAGCAGGCCGTCTCGATCGACCGCTTCGACCTGCGTCCGCAGTCGCGCCGCTGATCGAAGCCCGCGACAAGCGATCGTTCGAATCGCCCTGATCTTCTCGAATCCCACGCGACGGGGCTCGACATCTTCCGATGTCGGGCCCCGTGTTCGCTCCGGGGGCGAGGTCATCGGCCCGAGCGGGGTATCCAAAGAGCGACCTCGCGAATCGCAGCGCTACGACCATCCTCCGGCCGAGGACATCGAAGTCGATCGAGCCCGCGCGGTCAGTCCACGGTCGGTCCGATGATGGGACCCGACGTACCGACGTGATCGCTCAGGGTGAGCATCTTGCGAAGTGACGAACGGAGAGCCTTCGACGAGAGTACCGATTGAACGGCTGATCTGAGCTCTTCGAAGCTCGTCGCGCTTTTCATGTCGTCCGGCAAGAACTCGCTCTCGAGTTCGAACTCTGCCTCTTCACGGAGGTTCTGAATCGCGACGAGGGGACGGATCCTGAATCCGATGCGGGGCGCGTGAATGTCGAAAGTGATGCGGACCTTCCATGGAGCCGCCTGGTCGACGCGCACGTCGCCCGACAAGAGACGTCCGGAGCGTTTGCTCAGAATTGCGGCTTGGTTGCGGAGGAGGTCGACCGCAGCCGTTTCTGACGCTTCACCCTCCGGCCGGAAGTCGAAGTCGTCCCAGAGGTCTTCCATCATGCTCGTTGTCCTCCCTCGACCTCTATGTCGGCGACGACGGGAAGGTGGTCCGATAATGCGGGATCGAGTCCACGAGAGTGGACCATTCGGACATCACCGAGTTCGTCGATGATTCGAACACCCCGAACCTTGAGCGCGGGGCGTACGAGGATCTGGTCGAGCGTGTGCCAGAATAGCTCGTTCTCACCGCTCTGAGAATGGTAGTGGGTTCCGAGAGGTGATCCTCCCATGCATTTCCACATGGGGTTGTAGAAGTGATCGTAGTGCCTACCGTTCAGTATCCTCGACTGTCGACTTGGATCCATCGTGGCGTGGAAGCCATGAGCCCCGATCATTCCGGCGTCGAACGGATTCATGTTGAAGTCTCCCACTACGACCGTGTTGCGCGTATCGAGCTGGCTCTCGACCTCGCGAATCTCTCGAATTCGGTCGAAACTGAACGCGGTCAGGGTCGATGCTTCGCGGTTGCGACGACTGTGAAGATGGACGATCACCACGAGGACCGGCGGGACATGGTCTCCTAGGTCGATTCTGACGACGTGCATTCGCCTTCCCGAGAGATCCGAGTAGATGGGTCGTAGACGAAGCAGCGGGAGAGTCGTCAGCAGAGTCGTCGCTCCCTGAAGCAAGGAGGGTTGCCGGATTCTGAAGTCTGATCCGCGACAGACAGCGTCGCAGGTAGCCTGCCGGGACTCGGCCAAGCCGAGGATGTCGAGTTCGTAATCGCGAACGATCCGAGTGATCTCCGCCTCCAACTGCCTCTCGCCGATGTTCCAGAATCCTATTCGTAGCCGTTCTGACATTTGATGCGATCGATTCGGTGGGGGCTGGGGGAGTCGGTGGCGTCTGCCGGCGGGTGGTTCCGTCTCACATCGGGAGGGGTTGCGCGCGATCCCGTGACGGGGGAACGATCTCTCTGCCGTTCGAACGAGACGCGCGTTGCAGGATTTCCAGTCGGGTCCGATGGACCGTGGGCGGGTCAGCGTGCCTCGGGGATCGGGTTGCGCGGCAGGCGGTCGGGCATGTCGGCGACGACGGCGATCATGAGGGCGACCGCCGCGGCGCCGAGCTCGAGCTCGCGCTCGTTGACGGCTTCGATGGTGTCGGCGGCGGAGTGGTGGAAGTCGAAATAGCGTTGCGAGTCGGGGACGAGGCCCATGAGGGGAACGCCGCTCTTGCGCATGGGGCCGATGTCGACGCCGCCCCCGCCCGGGAAAACGCGGTCGGCGCGGATGGGTTCGAGGAGCGTGCCGATCTGCTGCAGGATCGCGAGGGCTTCGGGGTTGGCGTCGGTCGAGAAGCCTTGCGGCGTGAAGCCTCCGCGGTCGGACTCGAGCGCGAAGACGTGATCCTCCATGTCCTCGAGGTTCTCCGTGTAGTACGCGTTGCCGCCGCGCACGCCGTTTTCTTCGTTCATGAAGAGGACGCAACGGATCGTGCGGCGCGGCTTGAACCCGACCTGCTTCAGGAGACGTAGCGCTTCGAGCGAGTGGACACATCCGGCGCCGTCGTCGTGGGCGCCTGCGCCGAGGTCCCATGCGTCGAGGTGGCCGCCGACGACGACGATCTCGTTGGGGAACTCGCGCCCGACGATTTCGCCGACGACGTTGTGCGAGAGCGCCTCGGGGTACTCGCGGCAGTGCATCTCGAGGCGCAGCTCGAGGTCGGGGTAGCGTTCGAGGAGCCGGGAGAGTTCGTCGGCGCCGCGAGTGCTGATCGCGGCGGCCGGGACGCGGGCGGCCTCGTCGGAGTAGCGCATCGCTCCGGTATGGGGGAAGTCGTCGACGAGCGTCGTGAGCGATCGATTGATCGATGCCACGCCGCCGGCTTTCGAGGCCTGGATCGCGCCTTGGGTGCGCTGGTTCGCGGCTCCGCCATACGCCGAGAACGTGTTCGTGCGCGTCGGATCCATGGGCCGGTTGAAAAACACGATGCGGTCGCGTGCCGCCGTGCCGAGCGCTTCGAGCGCCTCGAACGAATCGACCTCGACGACGCGTGCCGTGATGCCGCCGTTGCGTGTCGCGATGCTCCCGCCGAGCGCGGCGATTGGAAACGACCGTGCGATCTCACGCGGCGAGACGACGCGAAGCGACTCGGGCGCCCCACGTTCCCAATGCGGGACCTGAACCGGCTCGATGCGGACGTTGGAGAGTCCGTCTCGTTCCATCACGCGCTCGCCCCATTCGACCGCGCGGCGCGCGTCCTCCGACCCGGACAATCGGCGAGGCGCCTCGGCGCACAACTCGGTCAGCTTCTCGTAGGCCTGGCCGTCTCGGAGCGCCGTTTCGACGAGTTCGGTGGCGAGCTCGCGATACGGATCGAGCCACGCCGTCTCGGCCGAGCGGCCGCCTCGCGACTCGGCCGAGCCGTTCCCGTTCGCCGACCCCGTGCTCGACCGAGCGCCCGACCCGGTCGCATCGGAGCCCTTCTGCGGATTTTCGGACGCGCCGCCACATGCCGTGACGAGCCCGGCGAGGATCATCGTGCACGCGAACAGCGTACGGACCGCGCGATCGCGCGGCGCCGTGCCTTCGCGGGGGGGAGTCGAGCGTTGGAGTCGGCAGAAGGAGCTCATGAACAGCCTTTCGTTCGGGACCGGATTCGCCGGGGGCAGTATAACGGCCTCCTCGCCGCGGATCTACGGTCGCGGCTCCAGGGAGCCGTCGTAGCATCGCGCCTGGAATCGGTTTATAATGCCCGCGCGAAGTGCGTAGACGATGAAGAGATCGGGAGTCCG
>JAUIME010000298.1 GCA_030433195.1 bacterium | reverse complement strand
CTCGACGAGGGAATCGTCCGCCGGACCTCCCACGCGCGCCAAGGCTCTCGCGGCATCGAGACGGATCGTCGGATCGTCGGAATCGAGCGCACGTGCGACGGCATTCGTGACCTCCGGAGTCGCGACTCCGAACGCCGCTCGCGTCAATGCGACTTCGACGTCGAGCCCCTCCGGCCACATCGTGCGTTCGAACGGAGCGCGCCCCGTGACGTCCGACTCGCGGACGCGGAACGCATGGTCGCGAATCGTGCGCAGGATCGCGCGTAGCAGCTCCGGGTCGTCGCTCGGTCGTCTCTGATCGAGTCGCGCCGCGAGCGGAGCGATCCCCCCGAAATAGCAGGATTCGAATGCCTCGACCACCGAGCGCTGCGCGGCGGTGGACCACGCCGGATCCGCGAGTACGGATCCGAGTCGCTCCACGAACGCGCGTGAATCGCGCCGCGCGAATGCACCCAGCATCTTCGGTAACGCCACGTTGCCGGCCTCGTACTCGATCAGTCGACGAAGCCCGACG
This sequence comes from bacterium, assembly GCA_030433195.1. Classification (GTDB taxonomy): domain Bacteria; phylum Planctomycetota; class JACOTG01; order JACOTG01; family JAUIME01; genus JAUIME01. The sequence goes on along the minus strand of JAUIME010000298.1, from coordinate 6,122 downwards.
TCTCCGGAGGCGATCAACCACTTGGCGAGCACCTCGCGTCGCCCCACGATCGAGTTTCGATACTCGTCGAAGAGCACGTCGACGGCGACGACGGGAAGCGGCGCCATTCGCTCGAGCGCCGTCGCTGCATCGTCGGAATGCGGAAAACGAATGTCCGTGACCGCTTCGAGAAGCGCCGGAATCGCCAGTCGACCGATCTGTACCAGCGCCGTTGCCGCAGCCTCGCGTAGCGTCTCGTCGTCGGACGCGAGTGCATCGATCAAAGCCGGAATCGCGGGCGCGGCCTGGTCGGCCATCGCGCCCAACGAAGCGGCGGCTTCGGCTCGCGTCGCGCCGTCGCCGTTTCGCAAACGAACGACGTGCGATGCGACGCCCGCGGACGCATCACGCCCCTCGGCGACTCGCAACGCGCGTCCGATCGCCTCGTCCTCGGCGCCGAGCAACCAAGCGGCGAGTTCGGGGAGCACCGCGCGGGCGAGCCCTGTCCGCGTTTCCCCGAGCCACTCGATCGCGCGACGCCGCCGATCGCCTTCCGTACGCAGACACCACACCGCGAGCGAAGCCGGATCGACACGATACTCCTCGAACGCACGGATCGACGGATGTTCCATGTTCGGATCGAACCAACTCGTGCCACGACGCGCCACGCGCGCCGCCGGATCCGCCGATTCGATATACGGACGCGTCACGAACGCGATGCGTTCGTCAGCAGCCGCCGCCCGACGCAGGTCCGGCAAGATCCGTTCGAGGTCCGTCGTCAAACGCTGCGCGTTCACGATCAAGAGGTTCGAGATCGGGTCACGCTCGAACGCCTCTCGAAGAATGACGTCGACGACGCTCTCGAGCGACGCCGGCTCGAGCGATTCGCTCCACTTCGGTGTCTGAACGAGGGTCCCGAGATCGGAAGCCGCGCCCGTACGAAGCAGCCGCGCGTACGCGTCGACGAGGTCGTCGGCGAGAACGCTCGCGCTCCCGAGATACCGTAGCGCGGCGGCGCGATACGAATCCGACTCGACCTCCCAACCGCGAACGATCGTCCTCGCGAGCTCCGACCGGTAGGGCGAGCGACCGAGAATCGCGCACGCCTTCGCCCGATGGCTGCGCGACGCATCGTCGAGCCGCTCGATCATGCGCATCGACACGTCCTCCGACGGATCGCGTGCCGGAGCCGCGGCGTTGAAGTTGAGCATGGCGCGCCTACGCACTTCGGCATCCGGATCGGCGGACGCCGCGAGGAGCGCCGACGTACGACCCGGGAAATCGACGCGATGATTCGCGAGCGCACTCACCGCCGCCCGGCGCACCAGCGGATGCGGATGCCGGATCGACTCCACGACTCGATCGAAAGCTTCGAGACGCGCCCGTTCTCCGACTTGGAATGCACTCGCGAGCGCGATCGCCGCAAACGTCGCGACCTCGGAACGGTCGTCCCGGAACGCCTCGTGAAGTCGCTCCGCCACCTCGATCGAGCGCGCCCCACGCACGACCTCGAGCAGCGGAGAAGGGTCGAGGCGTCCGCTCTCCTGAGCCCAGAGTTTCAGGATGATCTCCAACCCCTCGACGTCGAGAGCGAAGTCGACCCGTCGGCCTCTCTCTCGTAGACGCGGCCCGATGTCGCTCCCCGACACGCCGGAGAGACACGACGCGGAAAGCGCGATCCATGACGCCAAGCGCTCGCGAGGACTCGAATCGAGACGCTTCAGCGCGTCTTCCACGAGAATGTCGACTCGCGCCTCGCCTCCCGCCAAACGCTCGCGGAGAACCGGGGCCGCCTCGGCCGCCGCGGGCCCGACGCGCTGGAGCGCTTGGACCACCTGTCGCCGCAGTCGAGCGTTCGCGTCGACGCTCTCGACGAGCGCCACGGCATACGGCACGACAACCTCCGGCCCCAGCGCACCGAGCGCCGAGAGCGACGCCGACCGCAGCGCCTCGTACTCCATGAAGCTCGCGACCATCTCGACGACGCCGTCTCGAGCCGTCGCCTCGGGATGCGGTCGGTCGTCTCCGAGGAGGATCCACGCGATCGCGCGCGTCGTCCCCTCACTCGATTCGAAGAGCGCAACGACGTCGGGGTGCGGCCCTTCACCGGTGGTTCCCGTAACGCCGCGAAGACCGTGCAGGGCGATCGCGCGATCGCGCGTGTCGGTCGATCGCGCATGCTCGATCAACTTAGCGCGGATTGCCGCATCGCCCGCGGGAATCCGCCGCTCCGCAAGCGCCTCGGCCGCGACGAGCGCCACGTCGAGCGAAGGGTCGTCGAGCCACCGCACGAGCGCGGCAGCAAGCCGTCGCTCCGCCGCGGCACGCGACACCTCCGCGGCCGGTTCGGAGGCACGCCGGAACGGCAGCCCCCAATCGCCGAGCACCGCCACGGCGTCGCGCCGCAACTCCGGATCGTCCAGCGTATCGACCGCGTCGATCACGTCCGCGAGCCACGCGTCCTCGCGAGGACGTACCGCCGCCTCGTCCTGCAACTCGGCCTCGGATGCCCGGTCGATCCGCCGGATCGGACGCACCACGTCACGGATCGCCTCGATCGCAGCGACGCGGACCTCGGGGCTCGGCTCTTCGAGGCGATCGCGCAGGACGTCGATCGCGCCGATGCGACCGATCCTCGTCGGTCCGAGCGCTCGACACGCGAACTCGCGAACGACCGCGTCGGGATCGCGGGTGGCTTCGTGGATCGCGGCAACGAGGTCGTCGTGCTCGAGCCATCCGAAGTGTCTTTGGATCGCGAGAGCCTTCGCGGTTCCTCGGCGAACACGAGCCTCTCGATGCCCGAGCCCTTCGAGGAACGTGGCAGCGAGCCCATCCGTCGGATCGACACGCGGACAAAGCGCGAGCGCGACGCCGGCACGACGGCGTGCCTCCCCCTCACCGCGTTTCCACGCCGTCCGAAGCGCGTTCTCGTTGCGACGCACCAGGGGCACCCAGACCGACGCATCCGACGCGGCGTCGAGCCACGCGTCGAAGTCGGCGAGGAAGGGCTCGAGCGCGGCGGCGTCGATGCGGTCCATACGCGTCGAAGCCCACAGCCGCGCGACCGGGTCGTCGGACGCCGTCGCGCGCAGCATCGCGCCCACGGCGTACTCGGGGACCACCGCGAGCAACGTCTCGCCCGCAATCGTGCGCACGCGCTCGTTCGGTTCGTAGAGGAGCGCCTCGAGCGCCGCGCGGCCCCCGCTGCGTTCGGCCAGCTCGCGGGCGGCGATCCAAGAACGCTTCCCGTCAGGATCGCGGACTTCCGCGAGCAACCGAGCGATCGCTTGGGATCCGGGATCGGGAGCCAACTCGCCTCGAGGTTGCGCGAGCGTCGGCGGGAGCGAGTGCGCCCCGAGGAGAAGCGCTACGAGGAAGAGCGAGCGGACGAACGAGACTCGACGATTCCGTACGGACATGCAGGTCGCCTCCCGGACCGCCGAGTCGCACGGGTCTCCGCCCACGGACGTCGGTTCGGCTCGTCGCATGCGCTTCGATCCTCCCCCGAGCTACTCCGAGAGTACTCCATGACGACGTAGCGCGCAAACCCACGCCTCGTGCCGTCAGACGTCGTCGGCGCGCCGGATCTTCGCGTAGTGAGTACGCAGAATGTCGATCTTCCCGGGCTTCAGCCCTCGGAGCGACGCCTCGAAGAGATCGTCGAGCGCGTGCTTGGCGAGCATCGCCGTGACCCGCGACGAGACGCGCGGGCTTCGGTCACGGACCGTCTCGGCGATGGCAGCGACGCCGGCGCGGTCGAGTTCGGCGCGCACTTCGGGGAGCATCGCCTTGCGCTCTTTCGAGTCGCCGGCGAGGAAGCGCTCGACGAGCGCCGCATGCTCATCGGACAAGTCTTCGTTCGGTTCCATGTGACAACCCCCGCCTACGACTCGCGCTTCGCGATCGCGTTGTCGGCAATGAGGGTCTTCACGACGCTCTTGTAGCGGCCGGAGGTCCGCATGCGGCTGCGCAGCGCCTCTTGCAGATCGTGCGTGATCGCGAACCACTCACGATCGCCCCTCAGCTTGCGGAGCGAGGTGGCGAGCACGCGAACGAACCAATCGCCTTTGGCTGCCGTGTTCCGCGAGACGCGAAGCTCGATACCCACGCCCCCCTTACCCGGCGTTCCGTGGACGGCCTGCACCCGCAGCAGATCGTCTCCCAATTCGTGACGACGCAACGCGAACCCGCGCCGATCCAACGCGTCGGCGATCGTCCCGAAGAAATCGTCGAGATCGTCGGGGACGACGCGGAAGGCCCCCGCCACCGGGAACCACTTCTCACGCCAGTTCTGTCGACTCCGCTGCTGCGCCATGGGTGCCATGCCTCCTCTTCGGCTGTCGAGCCATGATGCCGCAGACCGCCGCTCGACGCAATGCCCCGTCGACACCCCCAACGAAACTCGGAAGCCCGAAAAAACTTCTGGCTTGCCCCACGAAAATTCGCTTGAATACCTGCTCATATGAACGGATCTTGATCGATCCGCATCCGTAGAGGAGAAGCCCATGATGGCGGCGTCCGAAGACGTGTCGTGCGCGGAAGTGCTCAAGGTTCTCGCAGACGAAACGCGACTGGCCGTGATGCGTCGGCTCATGCAAGGGCCTCAGCGAGTCGGAGAGCTCAACGAGCAACTCCACGTCGAACAAACGTTGTTGTCGCATCACTTGCGGGTGCTGCGCGACGCGGGCCTCGTCTCCTCGCGCCGTATCGGCAAGTCCGTCGAATACAAGATCAGTGATCGGGTCGAGTCGAAGCGCCGCGGCGCGGTTCTCGAGCTCGGTTGCTGCAAGCTGGATTTCCGTTGACCCGAATCCGCGCGGTGGAGGCCTTCCGCCACGTCGCCGACTGACCGAGAGCCCTCTCCTGTCCAAGAAGGTGAACCGAACCGTGTCCCTGACCGACTTTCGAACCCGACCGAACTCCCTCGTCATCGCGACCCTCCTCGCACTCACGAGTCTGCCACTGCTCGCGGGATGCGGACCGGACGGCGAGGTGCTTCGCATCAACGGCTCGACGACCGTGAATCCCCCGGTCGCCGAGGCCGCCGAAATCCTGCGTGCCGAGGAAGGCATGCAGATTCGCGTCGACACGCAAGGCGGCAGCTCGGGCGGGATCGCACGCGTCGCCGACGGCCTCGCCGACATCGGCATGTCGTCGAAGCCGCTCGCCGAATCCGATCGCGCGAAGTACCTCGGCGTCGATTTCCGATCGAAGAAGATCGGCGTGGACGCGGTCGCGCTCGTCGTCTCCAAGGACATCTGGGACGCCGGCCTTCGCGCGCTCTCTCGCGAGGACATGCGAAAGATCTACGAGGGCGAGGTCGACGACTGGAGCGCGTTCGACCTTCCGGAGCAGAAGATCGCGTTCTTCAACAAAGAACCCGGGCGCGGTACGTGGGAAGTCTTCGCCAAGTGGTTGTACGGCGACTCGGGAGCCGCGCCGCACGTCGACTTTCCCGAAGTCGGCGGCAACGAAGAGACGCGCAACAAGGTCGCCGGTACACCGGGAGCGATCTCGCAGTTGTCGATGTCTTGGGCCGACGGCGAGACGGTGTTCGCGCTCGGCCTCTTCGACGACGAGGAAGGAGTTCTCGTCGAATGCACGCCCGAAAACGTCGAGACCGGCGCGTACCCGATGGCGCGCTCGCTCCTGTTGATCACGCAAGGAGACGCCGAGGGTAGCGTGAAGACGTTCCTCGATTTCATGCTCGGTGAGCGCGGGCAAGAGCTCGTCCGCAAACACGGGTACCTCTCGCTCGATCAGCTCGACGAGGACGAATGACGTCGACGCCGGGACGGCCACTCGAGGAAGCCGGGGTCGCGTCGATGCGTGGCATGCCGCGGCTTGCTCGTGACGATTGGGCGGCGCGCGGAGGCTGGATCCGCGCCGCGTCGATCGGCTTCAGCCTCGTTGCGGGCGCGTTCTTCGTGGCGATGATCGTCCTGTTCGTCGTCCAGAGCATCCCGGTCTGGCGCAGCGAGGGGCTCGGGTTCCTGTTCACGAACCGCTGGTACTATCGCGGCGCGACCTTCGGCGCCCTGGCGATGATCTACGGCACGGTCGTCGTCTCGGCCATCGCGCTCGCGATCGCCGCCCCGATCGGCATCGGATCGGCGATCTTCACCGCCGAGATCCTCCCGTCG
>JAUIME010000297.1 GCA_030433195.1 bacterium | reverse complement strand
CGCGACGATCACGCAAGCCGTCGGGCTCGTCGATGTCACGACGGAGCTTCGTACTCGGGCGGCCCACGTCGCGTTGTCAGACAAGACGTCCCCGCACGCTTCGTCGCCTTGACGCTCGAAAACGGCGTGTCGTATAGTGCCGGCGCTCGCGCGAACGGTGCCGCGGGCCGCCGATTCTTTCCTCCAGCGCCGACTCGCAGTCGCTGACTTCAGGAGACCCGTCGCATGAAGTTCTTCATCGATACCGCCGACATCGCGGAGATCCGTGATGCCAAGGACCTGGGGATTCTCGACGGGGTCACCACGAACCCGAGTCTCGTCGCGAAGACGGGTCGTGCATTCCGTGAAGTCGTCGAGGAGATCGTGGCCGAAGTGCCGGGTCCGGTCAGCCTCGAGGTTGTCGCGACCGACAAGGAAGGAATCCTGCGCGAAGGCCGCGAGCTCGTGAAGATCGGTTCGAACGTCGTCGTCAAGGTGCCGCTGATTCGCGAGGGATTGAAGGCCGTGCGCGCGCTGTCCGACGAAGGCATCCCGACGAACGTGACGTTGTGCTTCTCGGCGTCGCAAGCGCTCCTCGCCGCGAAGGCCGTCGCGTCGTACATCAGCCCGTTCATCGGACGACTCGACGACCGCTCGCACCGCGGCATGGACATGATCGAAGAGATCCGCACGATCTACGACAACTTCGATTTCACGACCGAGATCCTGGTCGCGAGCGTGCGCCATCCGCTTCATGTGCTCGACGCCGCGATCGAAGGCGCCGACGTCTGCACGATGCCGATGTCGGTGTTCGAAGCGCTCATCAAGCATCCGCTCACGGATTCCGGTCTCGCCGCCTTCCTCGCCGATTGGGAGAAGGTCCCCAACCGCGATATCGCGAAGGCGTAGGTCGCTCGCCGTCGACTACGGCGCGATCGTGAACGTGAAGCTGTCGCTCGCGTCGACTTCGGTCGGAAACGTTCCGAGTGATGCCTTCAGGATGCAGCGCGCGGATCCGCCAAGGATTCTGCCCGGCTCAGGGTAATCGACGAGGCCCGCAGTTCGTCTGTGTGATCGTCGCTTCGGCGATGAGGCGGGCTCCCGCTTGGAGCCGCCACGAGCGTCCGATCGTCAGCAGGTCGCGAAGTCCCGGCCCGGAAAGGAAACGGACGTAGATCTCGCCGGATTCGCCCGCCGCGATTTCCTCGCCGCAATCGAGTTCGATCTGACCGATGTAGAACTCGCGGTTCGAGGCGGTGCCGAAGTTGTGGTTCGGGCGCGCTCCCGTTCGAATCGGATGCCCACCCTCGGGGGCCGGAAGCACCCGAAGGTTCGCCTTGATGACGACGGCAGGTCCATCGTCGAGGAGATCGCTGAATGCGAACGAGTCTCCACTCACGTTCGTCCCGTGTAGCCTTCCTGGCGGTGTTCAGCGCGGACGACGGTGTGGATGCCGCCGCGTACGTAGAAGTCGGCTTCGAGTTGCATCCAGCGGGGGGAGCAGGCGGCGACGAAGTCGTCGAGGATCCGGTTGGTGACGGCTTCGTGGAAGGCGCCTTCGTCGCGGTAGCTCCACAGGTAGAGCTTGATCGATTTGAGCTCGAGGCACGTGCGGTCCGGGACGTAGCGAAGCCGCATCGTCGCGAAGTCCGGTTGGCCGGTCTTCGGGCAGACGCACGTGAACTCGGGGCATTCGATGCGGATCTCGTAGTCACGTTCGGGCTTCGGGTTGTCGAAGGTTTCGAGCTCGCGTGCAGGCTGGGTGGCCATGATCGGTTCCTCGGTCGGCGTTCGTCGGAGCGGTGGGCCCCGCGCAAGGCGGGATCGCGTCGGGAGGATAGCAATCACCTGCGGGCTACGATCGGGCGGCGATTGGAATCGGCCGGCGATTCGATATACTGCCCGGCGTCATGACGACCGAGACCCAACCATCGAGCGTGCGCGCTACCGGCCCCGACTTCGTGGGCATCGGCGTGCAGAAGAGCGGGACGACGTGGGTCGGCGAGGTGCTCGCGCAGCATCCGTCGGTGCTGATCCGCAAGAAGGAGATCTCGTTCTTCATCCATCACTTCCATCGCGGCTACGACTGGTATCACGAGTGGTTCCGCGACAAGGACGGGCGGGTCGCCGGGGAGATTTCGGTCAACTACATCTACGCGCCGCGCGAAGATTCGACGCATCGCGAGTTCTATCCCAAATGGAATCCGCGTCGGCGGCTGCAGTTCTTCCGCAAGCAACCCTCGCCGCGCGACGAGCTCGCGTCGCGCTATCCGGACCTGCGCGTGTTCGCGGTCTTCCGCAATCCCGTCGATCGTGCTTGGTCGCACTATTGGTGGTGGCGCAGCCGACGCGAGCGTAACGGCAAGCGCGTCGTTCCGTTCGAGAAGATGTTCGAGGACGACGGTCGTTGGATCCGGTCGCAGGGTTGCTACGCCGACCTTCTCACGCACTGGCGCGAGAAGTTTCCCGACGTCGCCGTGTTCTTCCATGACGACATCAAGGCGCGTCCCGAAGAAGTGGCTGCCGAGGCGTTTCGCCTCGTCGGTGTCGATGACGGGTTTCGTCCCGATCTCACGCGCAAGCCGCACTTGCAGAAGTACGACCCGATGAGCCCCGAGACGAAGCAGCGGGTCCGCGACACGTACCGCGAGCAGGTCGAGCGTTTCGCGGCGATGACCGACCGCGACCTGTCGCACTGGCTCGAGGACTGAGTCCGACGCGTCGATCGAATCGAATCGAATCGAAAGATCGCGTCGGATGCGGCGGGCGCGGGGTTGACCGATCGGCCGGATCCCGCTTACGATGGTCTTCGCGATCCCACCCCGGGCGGCAGTCCGGTCCGCCCCTGTTTCATGCTTCGTAGTTCGTCCGTCGGAAGCGTGAGGACGTTTCCGATCCGACGCTCGATGTGCCCCTGCCCGCCGTCTCGCGGCTTGTTCGCGCCGTGACCGACGATTCCGTTCGAGCACGCAGGGACCTTCGGAGCGTTCCTCGATCACCATCAGGAGGAGTCATGCGAGTAGTTTCAGGATTCATGGTCCTGGCGGCGGTTCTCGTCGTCGGGTATTTCGCGGCGGGCTTCGGGGAGGGGGCGGCGCCCGACTGCGCGGCGGAACTCACGGCGGCGATTCCCGACCGTGGATGTGCTGCGGTCGGCGGGCATCGACACGGCGACGGTTGCGATCCCCTCGGCCCGGTCCGGGTGACGGCCACGCGGCGCGGCGACGCATTCGAGATCACGACGTCGGCGACGCTTCCGTATCGCGGGGCGCTTCGCCTGAGTACGTCCGTGCCCGATGGCGTGCGTTGGATCGACCAGGACGAAGCATGGACGGGTGAGGGCACTCGCCTCGTACGCTTCGAGATGAATCGCGATGCCGCGGCCTCGACCGACCGTCTGTGCGGCGAGGTCCGTGTGACGATGCTTTCGGCCGACGGTGAGACGTTCGTCGATACCGCGTCGCTCCCGTTCGTCGACGGCTCGAATCGCGTTCGTGAAGCCGTTGCGCTTGCGGATGGACGTCTCGACGTTCCCGCGGTAACGCGTCCGGCCGTCACACGTCCGGCCGAGGGAGGTGGCAAATGATTCGCGCTGCCACGACGTTCGACCGATTCGCTGGGGGAGGCCGGGCGATGCGTGCCGCTTGGGTGATGCTCGTCGCCTTCGCGTTTGCCGCACCGTCCTTCGCGAGTTTCACGGTGACGGGATCGGTCGCCTACGAAGACCGCGAGTGGGACTACGACGGCTTCACGGGCGCGATGCCCGAGCTGCCGATCCGGTACGCCGACGTCGAGATCGTCAACGCGTCGAACAATTCGATTCTCGCCGAGGGTTTCTCGGACGGTTCGGGGAACTTCTCGATCTTCGTGTCGTCGAGCGGAACGTTCAATATCCGCGTGCGTGTCGTTTCCGACAGTTTGAACGCGCGCAACGGCACGGCGAACATCTCGCGCGTGCGCGTCGAGGACTTCTCGTCGGGGGCGCTCTTCACGTCGTCGTCGTCCGTGTTCTCAAACGTGAACTCGAACATCGACACCGGGACGCTCGTCGTCCCCGCGGTGACCGAGTCGCATGGCAAGCTCGGGAACCCGTTCAACGTCTTCGACCTGATGATCGACTCGGTGCTCTACATCACGGGACCGCTCGCGGATTCGCGAACGGGAACCACCGCGACGGGGCGTTGGCCGAGCACGGGCAGCGGCTCGTACGCATCGGGCTCGACGACCGTGATCGGCTACGAGTCGGCCTACGACGACTCGATCATCCTGCACGAGCTCGGGCACGTGTTCCACAACATCTACTCCGACAGTGACAATCCCGGCGGATCGCACGGATTCAGCGGCACCGATCAGGATCCGCGGTTGAGCTTCGGCGAGGGCTGGGCCACGTACTTCGAGATGTGCGTGCTCGACTTCTCGGGGCATCCGAATCCGGGGATCTACGTCAACACGACCGGCGATCCCGGCCCTGGAAACCTCAGCTGGCACGCGCGGGCCGAGGACGGATCGCCGTTCTCCGCCGCCAAGGGTGCCGCGAGCGAATGGGCGATCGTCTGCGCGACGTGGGACATGGCGGACGACGAGCTCACGTCGGACGCGTTCCCCGTCGGCGTCGACGACGATCCGTACGACCTGTCGCTCGATTGGAGCGGATCGAACCCCGAGCGCGAGGCTTGGGAAGTCCTCGTCGGCCCGATCGCGAGTGCGTCCAACCTCACGCACATCGACTTTTGGGACGGCTGGTTCACGCCCGTGAACCACGGCTTCTACGACGAGACCAAGGACGTGCACGCGGCGTGGGGTATCCACTTCTATCCCGACGACGACGAGTTCAACGGCAGTGCGGCCACCGCGACGCCGCTGACTCCCGACGGCACGTGGTCGGGCCGCAAGACGATCTACTACAGCGCGTCGAATCCGCCCGTCCCGGGTGTGGGCGACCGCGACTACTTCAGCATGTTCCTCGCGTCAGGGACGGACATCGTCGTCGAGACGCGCTACGACGGCGGGGATGCGCGATCGCTCGTCGACCCGTATCTCGACATCATCCTGCCGAACGGAAGCACGGTCGCGGCCAGCGACAACGACTCCGGTGACGGGCGCAATGCGCGGATCGCGTACACGACGACGCAGTCCGGTACGTTCTACGCGCGCGTTCGCGAGCTCGATTCGTATCGCGATTACGGGCACTACAACATCCGCGCCTACATCACGGGGACGACGTCCGCACCGGCCATCGATTCGGTGAGTCCGACGTCCGGCCTGATCAGCGGCGGTACGACCGTCACGATTACCGGGGCGAACTTCGTCGGCTCGGTCGACGTGCGGTTCGGTTCGGTCGACGCCACGCAAGTGAACGTCACGAGCTTCGGATCGCTCACGTGTGTCGTCCCGCGCGGCGTCTCGCTCGGCCCGACCGACATCGTCGTGTCGAACGACAACGGCGACTCGCCGCCGCTCGTCGACGGCTATGCGTACGACTCGGTGCTCGGCTCGTTCGGGACACCCTCGATCGGCTCGACCATCACGGTCGGCGTGTTGGGTCCGGCGAACGCGGCTTGGGGTGTCGTCAAAGACACGCAGCTCGGTCCGAAGACGAAGAAGGGGATTCTCTGGCAGATCGACTTCGGCCCGGACTTCGAGATCTTGCACGATGCGTTCCGTACGTCGGATCCCGTCACGACAGCGCTCGGCCAGGGCAACACGATGTACACGATCCCCGCGAATCCCGCGCTGATCGGCACGTCGCTGTACTTCGAGTCGGTCTTCGACAACAACGGACCGGCACCCGGGAACGATCTGTGGTACGGGAACTTCCTCGAGATCGTGATCGAACCGTAGTCCGACCTCTCGGGCCGCACGGCGTCGAGAGGGCGCCTCGTGGCTCGCGAATCCATGGCAAACCGACGGCCCGCGTCGACGTGTTCGGCGCGGGCTGTCGTACTCCGCCCCTTGCGGATGCGTCTGGTGCGGGGGTTTGATAACCTTCCGCGCCACGCGCGCGATCGCCCGATCGCGAGGTCTTTCACCGCCCCCAGACTCCAGGAGCCCGGGATGTTTCGTATCGAGTCCCGCGTCCGCACCGACGCACCGGAGTTCGCGCAGAACCGCACGGCGCAGCTCGAAGCGCTCGAAGAGTTCCGTCGTCGTTTGGCCGTCGTCCAAGAGGGCGGACCGGCCGCGTCGCGAGAGCGCCACAAGAGTCGCGGCAAGCTCACGGCGCGCGAACGCGTCGAGCGCTTGTTCGATCCGGGAGCGCCGTTTCTCGAGCTCTCGTCGTTCGCGGCCTACGAAATGTACGACGGGTCGGCTCCGTCGGCGGGGGTCATCACGGGGATCGGCGTGATCCACGGGCGCGAGGTGCTCGTCGTCGCCAACGATGCGACCGTGAAGGGCGGAACGTACTTCCCCGAGACGATCAAGAAGCATGTCCGCGCGCAGCAGATCGCGATCGAGAATCGACTGCCGTGCGTGTACCTCGTCGACTCCGGCGGGATCTTCTTGCCCGAGCAGGCCGGGACGTTCCCCGACAAGGATCACTTCGGGAACATCTTCTTCAATCAGGCGCGGATGTCGGCGGAGGGCATCCCGCAGATTGCCGTCGTCATGGGCTCGTGCACCGCGGGGGGCGCTTACGTCCCGGCGATGAGTGACGAGACCG
>JAUIME010000296.1 GCA_030433195.1 bacterium | reverse complement strand
GCCATCACGCCGCAACGAGACGATTCCTCTTCGTATCGGAAGGAACCTCGCGGGGCCGTATCCCGCCCGATCTCGTCGCGACGACTTTCGTCGATGCGAACGATCCGAACCGGTGCGATCAGTGCGAGTCGTCGCCGACGAGGAACGCGCCGATGACGCGACCGCCGGCTTGGCGGATCTGCGCGACGGTCTGCTGGATCACCGCCCGCGGCGTGAAGCGCAGTCGTGCGATGAGCAGCGTGCCGTCGGATGCACCGCCGACGACGATGCTGTCGGAGAAGAGGCTCGTCGGCGGAGTGTCGATGAGGACGTAGTCGTACCGCGAGCGCAACTCGTCGAGCATGTCGTGGAATCGGTCCGAGCCGAGAAGGTCGATCGCGCGTCGCGGCTCGTTGCCGGCCGGGATCACGTCGACCGTGCCGAGACACACCGACGACATCACGCGGTCGAGCGGGTAGCCATCGACGAGCGCATCGGCGAGACCGGCGCTCTCGGGCAAACTGAAGATCGCGGCGAGCGTCGGCTTGCGAAGGTCGGCGTCGATCAGGCACACGCGCGTCTCGGCGAGGTCCGCGAGAACGACTCCGAGGTTCGCGGTCGAGAGGCTCTTGCCTTCCTTCTCGAGGGCGCTCGTTACGGTGAGAACTTGCGGCCCGGGATCGGGACCGAGATTGGCGAGGAGCGTCGTGCGGAACGCGCGGAACTGCTCCGCGGCGGGCGACTGCGGGTCGTGGTAGGCGACCACGCGCGGATCGACCGATTCGTCGACCAAGACCACGAGATCTTCGTCACGCATGAATGCGGCGGGCGGAGTCTCGGATTGGGTCTTTGCGGTCTTGCGCATGAATGGGAACCCGCGCCATCGGCCCATGAAAATCGATCCCTTCCGCGCTCGTCGTCGTTGTCGTCCGAAAGGCGGCGAAGCTTCGCTTGTCGGTCGTGTCGACCTGCCGGATCGGCGAGAGCGGACTCGCCTTCGGCTATCGGCAAAATATCATTTATACCTGAAAAATCCCCTTTACGGGAAACTTGCAAATCCCGAAGAAACCGACAGTCCCGGGATCGGCGCGCATGCTCGTGCGGCCTCGCCGGGACGTCCTCGAATCGCGAAAGTCGAGCATGAACTCGATCGCCGAGAAAATCTACCGGCTCATTCGAGAGCGATCCCTCGGGACCGATCTCACGTCGCTCAAACAGCGCGGCGTGAAGCGCGTGTCCGTGTTCAAGTCGAACCAGCTCGGCTCGCTCGTGGCGCTGGCCGTCGAGCAGGTGCTGCGCGAATATGGGGTGAAGCTCAGTCAAGGCGACCTCGACAACCTGTCCGAGGAGGGGCGCCGAGCGTTCATCAGCCTTCTCAAGGAGCGAGACTCCTACAAGGAGCTGTGCGAGAACTTCGAGAAGCAGCAAGAGAAGCTCGAGATGCATCGCGACGTGCTCAAGGGGCAGATCGAGCGCGAAGACACGATGCTCGAGACCGAGCGCGGCTTCTGGGAAGAGATGCCCGTCGGGACGGGAAGCGAGGCGTATCGCGTTCGCCTGGAGGAAGTTCTCGATCGGAACCTCGAGAGCCGCATCGAGATGCTCGGGGCTTCCCCGGACGCTCGCCTGGTCAAGTTCCTCGAGGAAATGGTCGAAGGTCTCCACCGAGAGCTCGACACGCTGTTCTCGGCTGCCGTCGACGAAATGCGCTCGGAGTACGCGGCCGAGGGTGAGAAGCGAATCGAGACGCTGGAGCGGCGCGTCCAGAAAATGCGAGAATCGCTGGATCGGGCCGAGGACGCGCTGATGCGCGCTCAGGCGGCCGGCCCCACCGAGGACGGCATCGCGTCGATCTACAAGACCGTGCAAGGCCTCACTCCCGACGACGAGGCGTTCTCGCAGAAGAAGGGCATGCTGGAAGAGATCTTCCAGTTGAACAAGAACATCAAGGATCAGATCGGTTGAACCGAGCCGCGGCGCGGCTTCACGTACCGTCGAGACCATCGAGGACGAGGACATGGAAGACGAAAAGGCGACAGCCAAAGAAGCAGAGCCGAACACGGACGATATCTCCGGCGGTCACGGATCCCAGGAAGGCGTTCTGTATCTGGGGATCGACCTCGGGACGTCGCGTAGCGCGATCGCCGCGAGCAACGGTGTTCGCGAGTTCTTCGCGAGTGTCGTCGGGTATCCCAAGGACCTCGTCTCCCGCAAGCTGCTGAAGAAGGACAAGCTGTTCGGTGACGAAGCGTTCGCGAAGCGACTGTCGCTGAACTTCTATCGCCCGCTCGAGAAGGGCATCATCAAGCACTCGGACAACGGCGCGACGCATCCCGAAGACGCGGAGGCGAATCTCAAGGCCGCGTCCGACATCATCCAGGAAGCGATCCGACGTTCGAAGCCGCGCTCGGACGAGCTCGTCTACGCCGTCATCGGCTGCCCCGCGCAGTCGAGCATCCAGAACAAGAAGGCGATCATCGACGCGGCACGTCCGATGGTCGATTCGGTGATGATCTGCTCGGAGCCGTTTGCCGTCGCGTACGGTCTCGATCGACTCGACGACATGCTCGTGATCGACATCGGCGCCGGTACGGTCGACCTGTGCCGCATGCACGGAACGCTCCCCGATGACGAAGATCAGATCACGCTCGACACGGCCGGCGACTACGTCGACAAGCTGCTCTACGACAAGCTGCGCGAACGATGCTCGGGCGCGCAGTTCACCCTGAACATGATCAAGAGCGTGAAGGAGCGGTTCGGGTTCGTCGGCGAGGCTGCGGACCCGGTCGTCGTCGAGTTCCCCGTGGCCGGGAAGCCGACGGAGTTCGACATCACCGAGTCGGTTCGCGAAAGCTGCCGCGCGATGGTGCCGCCGATCGTTCAGGCGCTCGGCGATCTCGTCGCGTCGTTCGACCCGGAGTTCCAGTCGACCCTCAAGAACAACGTCCTCCTCGGAGGCGGCGGGAGCCAAGTCATTGGCCTCGCGGCGGCCGTCGAGCGCGAGATGCACGAAAAGCTCGGCGAAGGCCGTGTCCTCGCGGTCGACGAGCCGGTTTACGCCGGCGCGAGTGGCGCGCTCAAGATCGCGCACGATATGCCCGCCGAGTTCTGGGAACAGCTGAAGTAGTCGAGTAATCCGCTGCCGCGAGCTTCGAGCTCGTCGGCGACGTACCCACAAGAGACGATCGACGGTAGTCGCGCTTCATGCCCGGCTGCCGTTTTTTCGTGCGATCGCGTGTCGTGACACGGATCCTTACTCGTGAGACTTGACGACAAATCTTTGTTTATTTTTTGCCTCAAGCGTAGGCCGGGGTAGAGTTGTTCGCGTTCGACGACGGCAACGCCGCCGATCGCAACGGCAAGAAGAAGTGGAATGAGCGTCGAGACGCGCGGGGGTGCGATTCGACGCGACGGGGGAAAGGAAGCAGGAACCGGCGTCGAGGAGCGCGGGGGTGCGCCTCGACGCCAACGAAGGGTAAGAAGAAGCGGGAATGTTGGACTCGTCCGCTGCGCACGGGGGTGCGCCCGGACGAGGGAAGAGGGGCCTGGATGCGCGGGGGCGCACATCCGGGAGTGCCATCCCCGCGTGGGGCGCGGGTGATGGACGGGTCCGCACGCTTTGACGACGCGGACGAGAGACTCGCGAACGGTGGCTCGATCTTCGGATCGGGTCGCCGTTTTTTTCGTTGGAAGACCGGATCCTCCTCCAACACTCTTTGCGAGGGAGGAGTCGGGAGAAGTGCGCTCTGGCGACTTGAGCACAAAATGTTCTTCATTTTTTGCCTCAAGCTCAGGTCGGGGTAGAGTTGTCTGCGGTCGACAACGGCAAAGCCTTGTCGAGCGCGAGGGTAGAGAGAATAGCGACACGGTCCGAGGCGCGCGGGGGTGTGCTTCGGACTTCGAGGGGAAGAGTCGCTCACGAGCGACGCCGAGGCGCGCGGGGGTGCGTCTCGAGCTACACGGGGAACGAAAGAAGGGGATTCATGGTGCCGGGGCGCGCGGGGGTGCGCCTCGGCACGCACCATGGGGGAATGAGAACGACGAGGGGATGGCTGGAGCGCGCGGGGGCGTGCTTCGGCGAGTCGAGAGCGCGGATTTCGTTCGCGAGCTCAGGAACATTCGAAGACGGCAGTCCGATCGGTTTTCGGGCTGTCGTTTTTTCGTATCCGAAGTCGTCTTGCTTCCAAAACTCTCGATTCCTCGAGGTCGGAAGAAGGCTCGGGTTTCGATGGATTCGGAACGACTTCGTGGCCTGCGTCGAATGACGCTTCACGCCACACGCAAGCCCTGAAACCCTGCTCCGGTCACTCGAGTACAAATGTTTGTTTACTTTTTGCCTCAAGTGGAGGCGGGGGTATAGTTCGGTGCGTTCAACGGCGGCGATCGTCAACGAACGCGACGGTGAAAAGAAGCGGGACCGAACGCACGGGGGTGCGTTCGAAAGCGGGACGTTCGATCGTCGAAACACCGACGAGAGGGTGAAAGGAAGGGGTTCCGATTGCCTTCTCTCGTCGAGCATCGAGATGCATCGCTCGACGGCAGGTCCTCGACCGAACGGTAGCGACCGTCGGTCGCGCAACGCCGACCAGCAAAGCAGTTCCCTGGTCGGTCGGTAGCGCGCGATCGTCATCGACTTCCATGGGGGCCTGCCGCGACCCGCGCGCAGGCGGAGAAGAGAAGGCACACTCATGTCGACATCCGCATCTGCGCGTGTCTCGCAACCGCGTGTCGTCCAACCGACGGTGTTGCGAAAGCTCCTCGCGGCGATCACGGCCGTCGCGATCATCCAACTGGCGATCGACGCCAAGGCCGGCCAACCGACCGCGTTCCCCGTTCCGCTTTCGATCACGGAAGACGCCGGGATCGCGCGTTTCGACGAGCCCGTGACCTGGGGCGTCCCGGTCTCGGAAGCGGCCAACGTGAAGGACGTCGCGACGCTTCGGATCGTCGACGTCGACGCGGACGGCGCGATCGTTCCGGCGCAGTTCACGGTGCTCGCGCGCTGGAACGGCTCGCCACAAGACGAAACGCTCCCGATCCGCTGGGTGCTCGTCGACCTTCAGGTGACGATCGACGCGGATGCGACGCGTAACTTCCGGCTCGAATCCGCCGAAGCCGAATCGCCCGCCGCGGCGATGGCGATGACCGACACCGCCGACTCGTTCACGATCGACACGGGCGCTGCGACGTTCACGCTCGACAAGACGTCGTTCAACTTCCTCGACGGCGCGCGCATCGACACCGATCAAGACGGCACGCCGGACACCGACCTCGTCCTGCCGGGACACAACGGCGGCGTGGTCATCACTCCACTCGGGAAGTCTCCGTACGTCGCTGCGCTCGATTCGGGTGCGGCGCCCACGGTGCAAGTCGTCCTCGAGGGGCCGCTGCGTACGGTCGTTCGTCTTTCGGGCCGGCTCTACAGCCAATCGGACAACGACGTGATCGTCGGCCAGCTCGGCTACTTCGAGTACACGCTCTACTATCACTTCTACGCCAATCACGACCACACGCGCGTTCAGTTCTCGATCCGGTACCCGGAGAAGAACGTCGCGAACAGCCAGCACGCGGGCGGTGCGCCGCTCTTCCACGAGTTCGATTCGTTTGTCGTCAACCTGCCGGTCGAAGTGGCCGGGCAACGCGACGTCCGCATCGCGACCGACGTCGACGACGCCACCGGCGAAGTCGCGTTCTGGGAAGGCACGATCGAAGCGGGCGAATCGGCGCGCGTCTACCAGGATTCGAGCGGCTTCGACGCTTGGGCGGCGCCAAGCGGCGAAGCGGAAAACCCGATGCTCGCGACGACGTTCCGAGGCTATCGCGTGTACGCGGGTACCGGTCCGGTGCCGCAAGACGCCGTCGCCACCGGCAATCAGGCGCTCGGCTACTGCGATGCGCACGACGGCACGGTCGGCGTGTTCGCGGGCCTTCGCTACTTCTGGCAGAGCTTCCCCAAAGGCATCCGTCTGCAAGACGGCAAGGTCGTCTTCGAACTGTTCCCGGGCGATTGGCGCACCGAGCACCAGTTCCGCGGCGGTCTCCAGAAGACGCACGACATGATCGTCGCGTTCCACACCGAAGCCGGCGACTCGGCCGAGATGCGCGGGTTGCAGGAGGGTTTCCACAACCCGCTGCGCCTCGTCGCGCCGGCCACGATCTACCGAGACTCGATGGCGATCGGTCCGATGGCCGTCGAAGACAAATCGATGTTCTGGCACTACGACACGGGCGCCGAAGCGGTCATCGATTACCAGAACGGTGTCTACAACCAAGGCGACATCTACGACGAGCGCGCCGACGACGACTGCTACGGTTGGATGAACTTCGGCGATACGTATCGTGAGGGGTACAAGGGCTCGGGCTCGCGCTACTGGGGCAACAACGAGTTCGACTTCTCGTTCTGCATGCTGCGCTCGTTCTTCCGCGACCTCGAGCATGACAAGCGCTTCCTCGAGAACGCGACGATCATGGCCCAGCACCTCTACGACATCGACATGTACCACACGGACCGCGACCTCTTCTGGGCCAACCGCGGCATCCGCAAGCACGACGCCTCGGGCGTGCAGGATCACCGACGCGCCCCGAACCTGAGCCACCATTGGCTCCAGGGCATGAAGGCCTACTACTGGTACACGGGCGATCCGTTCGCGCGCACGTTCCTGCTCGACGCGGGTATCTGGCTC
>JAUIME010000295.1 GCA_030433195.1 bacterium | reverse complement strand
CGCCCGCCGCGGCGCCCTCGCTCGACGAAGGGCTGGCGTTCCGCTCGCAGCACTACGAGGTGTTCGACGAGCGCGGCGCCGATTCCGCGCGCACGACCGCGGCGTTCCTCGAGGCCGCGTTCGCCGCATTCGAGGGGCTGCTGCACGCGGCGCTCAAGCTGAAGGGCGATCGGCGGCTGCGCGTCGAGGTCCTGGCGAGCGGTGCCGCCTTCGAGCGGCGACAACCGGTAGTCCCATCGCCCCTCGAAGCCACCGCCGTCGAGATGCACGACCAGGCGGCTCGCGGGATCGCGCACCTCGATGCGCGCGGGGACCTCGCCCCACTCGCTGACCATGATCCAAGTCTCGACGCCGTCGTCACTCGAGCTCGGCTTCATGGCGTCGACGAGCGAGTTCCAGTCGCTCCAGCCTTCGACCGATCCGATCACGTTCCACACGGTGGCCGGCGCCGACTCGCGAAACTCGATGCGGCACGTCGCTTCGTGCGTCGGCGAGACACACAGGCCGACCACGAGCGGGACGAGAACGAGCACCGCGACGATCACGATGCCGATCTTGACGAAGCGCTTCACGCGTTGCCGCCTTGCGCATCGCGCGCAGCGATTTCACGCACCACCTCGGGATGTTCACGCCAGGCGGGCATGGTCGCCATGAACTCGATCGTCTTGCGCCTTGCACGGTCGGCGGGAAGATCGGGCTCTTGGCGCTTCGTCCATTGTGTGAATCGCTCGACGCACTCTTCGAACGGGATCAGCGTCCCGGTTTCGTCGGCGCAGTACTGGCAGTAGTCGCCGCTTTCGATCGTCATGCTACAGCTCTTGCATTGGGCACTCGCGCTCATGGCGATGTCCTTTCGTCTTCGGTGTCGTCGTTGCCTCCCGCGACGGGGTCGTCGTCCCAGCCTTCGGTGGCTGCCGTTGTCGCGAGAAGGGCGCGCATGCCTTCGATCAACGTCTCGCGGTCGTGGGCGTCCATCTGGCGGAAGGCGTGCTCGAGGAGGCGCGGGGAGAGCACGCTTTCGGCGAGTCGGTAGGTCCGCATGCCGTCGGGGGTGAGCCAGATGAGCGTACGGCGTCGGTCGCGCTCGTCGGCGAATCGCTCGACGAGGCCGCGGCGTTCGAGCCGGGCCAAGATCTCGCTCGTGGCCGATTGCGATCGTTCGAAGTGCGCCGCCGCCTCGCTCACCGTGAGGGGCCCGCTCCGGCTGAGGTGGCGCAGCACCGCGAGAGACTCTTCCGACGGCCGGTACACATCCGGGCGCACGCGCCGATGAAAGCGCGAGTACACGTCCTTGTACAGCTCGACGAACCGCTCGATCTCGTTCGTATCCGACATGCCCTCATCCTGTCACGCGGAATTGCATCGTCAACCCCGATGCAATTTCGGGCGGAACGGATGGGGTCTGAGGGAGGTTGGGGGCGCGGCAGGAACACGCTGCGACCGGTGGTGGACGCTTCGTCGCGAGATGAGGAAGAGGGCGCCCGGCAGCAGTCCCGATCCTCGAGGCCGGAGGGTACGCGGGATTCGTGAGGAAGCAGTGAGCGGTGCCCGTTTTCAGCGTTCGGGGCCGGCGGCCCAGGCGTCGGCTTTGTCGTCCATGCCGTGCTCGCGATAGAAGCCGATGATCGCGCTTCGGAGCCGTCGTGTTTGCGAGTTCGATTTGCCTTCGGCGGCATCGGCGTGCAGCGCATGGCGTTCGAGCAACACCGATTCGGCGCCTGCGACATCCTCGGCCTTCTCGAAGGCGTCGAAGCGCATCTGCAAGATCCGGTCGATCTGACTCGCATTGTCGGGCTGCGTCTGCCGCAAGACTTCGACGATTTCGCCGAGCGTCGCCGCCGCGAGATCGTGCCGCTCCCGCAGTTGATGGAGCCTCGTGAGGTCCTGCAGGCAGTACATCGTATTGGGGTGTGTCGGGCCTTGGGCCGCGCGCGTGCCGGCGAGAGCTTTCGTCAGCAGCGGCTCCGCCTCGTCGAGCTTGCCGCGAACGCGCAGGAGGTTGCCGAGATTCGACATCGACAGGAGCGTTTTGGGGTGGTCGTCGCCGAGTAGGCGCACTCGCGTCGCGAACACTTCGCGGAACATCGCCTCGGCCTCGTCGAGCCGCTCGAGATTCTGGTATGCGAAGGCGAGATTGTTCATCGCGTCGAGCGTGTAGCCGTGCTCGCGTCCGAGGACACGGGTTTGTCCGGCGACAGCTTCTTCGAGGAACGCGCGAGCTTCGTCATAGCGCCTGCGTTCGTTGCAGACACTGGCCAGATTGGTGAGCGTGAGCAGAGTTTGCGGGTGGTCGTCTCCGAAACCCTCGCGCAAGTATTCGAGCGTCTCTTGGTACTTCGACTCGGCTTGTGCGGCCTGCTTGCGCCACTGGTAAAGCTGCGCGACATTGGCCATGGCAAGGACGGTCCGCAGATCGCGGGTCCCGAATCGCTTCATCGACAGGCTCTCGCAAGCGAGGAGCAGCGGTTCGGCTTCGTCGAAGCGAGCCTGCCGGAGGTACAAGAACCCGAGGCGGCCCTTCGTCGTGACGATGACCTCGGATTCGGGTCCGAGTGCGGCTTCTGCGTCGGTGAGCACGGCGAGCCATTCTCGCTCGGCCGAGTCGTAGTCGGCCGACCAGTAGTCGCACGATGCGAGGAGACTCCGAGCTTCGAGGGTCCGATCGTCGTCGGCTCCTCCGGCCTCTTCGAAGCGCTCGCGAGCGATCGAGAGTTCGCGTCGGGCGGCGTCGGTCCGCTGCAATGCGAGATACGTACGGCCCAGCGTGAGCCGGCTCGCGCCTTCGATTGCGGGCTCGCCGTCGAAACGGCCGGCCAACGTGCGCGCCGCGGCGTCGACGACTTCGAGAACCGTGATGTCGCTCGATTTCGAGTGGTTCGGATCGGCGCTCGTCAGCAGGTCGTCGACGAGGAAGCGATTGACCTCGGCCGCAATCTTCGCCTCGCGCTCGGCGTCGAGTCGCGCTTGCGCCTCGTTCTCTCGTGCGCGCTCGGCTTCGGCTTGCGCTTCGCGGGCGATGGTCTCGGCTTCGCGGGCGACACGCTCGGCGGTGCGCGCGCGACTTTCGGAAGCCCGCGCGGCCTTCGCGTCGGTCTCGGCTTGGGCGCGCGCTTCCGACGCGACCACGCTCTCGCGGTCGGCGCGGCGTGCTTCCTCGCGAGCGCGCACCATGCCGATCGTCGTGCCCGTGATCCCGAGCGCGAGCGCCAACAAGACGGCCACGGCCGCGGCGAACGCGGCTCGATGTCGACGGACGGCCTTGCGGATGCGGTAGATGCGGCTCGGCGGCCCCGCTTCGACGGGTCGATTCTCGAGGTAGGCGTCGAGATCCTTCGCGAGCGCCGCGGCCGTTTCGTAGCGGCGATCGGGCTCCTTCTCGAGACACTTGGAGATGATCCAGTCGACATCGCCGCGGAGCGATCGAGTCAGCGTCGACG
The DNA here is from genome assembly GCA_030433195.1 of bacterium. GTDB lineage: Bacteria > Planctomycetota > JACOTG01 > JACOTG01 > JAUIME01 > JAUIME01. The sequence goes on along the minus strand of JAUIME010000295.1, from coordinate 3,253 downwards.
GCGTCGTCGAACGCTCGCGAGCGATGTCCGCGATGCGGTCGCCGAGCGACGAGACGCGTTGCGACGGCCGCGGCGGGTCGGTTTCGATGATGAGGCGTCGCATCTCGAGGATGCCTTGACCGCGCAGCGACTCGCTCTCGAACGGCATGCGTCCGACCACGAGCTCGTACAGCAGCACGCCGAGCGCGTAGACGTCGCTGCGCGTATCGACGTCGGCGCTGTTGCCGGCGGCCTGTTCGGGGCTCATGTACTCGGGCGTCCCCATGATCTGGTTCTGCTCGGTGAGTAGCGTCTTCTCGGTGAGCTCGGCGCCGATGGCCTTGGCGAGCCCGAAGTCGATGACCTTCGGGAGCGGTCGTCCGTCGACGTGGCTGACGAGGACGTTGCTCGGTTTGATGTCGCGATGCAACACGCCTTTTTGGTGCGCGTGCTGCACGGCTTCACTGACTTGTCGCAGCAGGCGAACGCGTGCCCGGACGTCGAGCTGATGCGCATTGCAGTAGTCCGTGATCGGCAATCCCTCGACGTACTCCATCACGAGGTACGGCCGACCGGTCTCGGTGGCGCCGCCGTCGAACACGCGCGCGATCGACGGGTGATCCATGAGCGCGAGTGCTTGTCGTTCGGCTTCGAAGCGCGACACGAAGCGTTCGGTATCGAGCCCGAACTTGATGAGTTTGAGCGCGACGCGACGCTTCACGGGCTCGCGCTGCACGGCCAGGTAGACGTTGCCGCATCCACCTTCGCCGATCTTGGTTTCGAGGCGGTACACGCCGATCTGTTCCGGGGTGGTCGACGACCCGAGCGCAGTTGCTCGAGCATCTGTCGCGTCGACCGCGGGGAGCGGGTCCTCGGGGATCTGGCTGCCGACGCTCTCGTGTGCGGCGACGAGGCTCGCGATGCGGTGACGCAGCGCGTCGTCGTCCTCGCACTGTGCGTGCAGGTACGCGTCGCGTTCGTCGGGCGGCAGACCGAGGACGTGCTCGAAGAGCTCGCGCTCTCGACGGGGATCTTCTGACATGGCGTGAGTCCGGACGAATCGAGCCCACGGCGTTCGCGGGCGTTGCCAGGGTGATGCGCCCCAGGGCCGTGGGAGCGGGATCTGCGCAATCTAGCAGGATCCGATGCCCGTGAGAACCGTGACGTTGTCGCCGTTCCTTCCGCGCGGCGGGGTCGTTGGCGGTCTTGCCCCGGGCATCCGTTGCTGATACCGTCGGGCCGGAGGATGGAAGGCGCCGTCGCGGTCGCGAGGCGCGACGACGAACGCCATGGATGCGGACCGGAGGACGCGATGAGGAACGTCGAAACGAGGCGCGAGCACGGGCTCGAGCGTGAATCGGGAACGAGCCGGCGTCGCTCCACGGGCGCGCTCGGGATCGCCGTTCTTTGCGCGAGCATGTTGTCGAGCACGTTCGCGAGCTCGGCGCGCGCCGGGATCGCGCCCGACGAGGTGCTCGTCGTCGTGAACGACTCGAGCGCCATCTCGCAGGCGATTGGCGACTACTACGCGATGGTCCGCTCGATCCCGGCCGAGAACGTCTTCCACCTGCCGGCCGGCACGTCGACGAGCGAGACCATCTCGCGCGCCACGTACGACACGCAGGTTCGCGATCCGCTCATCGAGTACCTCACCGTCACGGCGCCGCATCTCGAGTCGCAGATTCTGTGCATCGTGACGACGAAGGGCGTTCCGCTGCGCGTGAGCGGTACGCACTCGGCCGCGGTCGACTCGGAGCTCACGCTGCTCCTTACCGGCGCGTCGATCACGGGATCGCGCCCCAACCGCTACATCGGTAAGTTCGTCGACTTTCGGACGTTCCGCGACGTGCAAGATCACACGAGTGACATCTCGTATCTCGTGACGCGTCTGACCGGTTATCAGAACGACGTCGATCCCGGGACGGGCGTGCCGATGGACATCCTCGACTTCATCGACCGTTCGATGGCGCCGGCGCCGATGAACGGCATCTTCCTGCTCGACAAGGACAGCAGCAAGACGGGCGGGTACGTCATCGGCAACAACTGGATGGACAGTGCGAAGACCGCGCTCGAAGCGCTCGGCGAGACCGTCGTGATCGACAACTCGACGACGTTCGTGAGCAACCAGCCCGACATCCTCGGCTACGCGAGCTGGGGCAGCAACGACTGTTGCGATGCGGGCGCGCCGTACTACGGCGAAGTTCCGATCGGGTCGGGCAACGTGTATCCGGGCGACTTCCTCGCGCGCGCGGTCACGACGACCTACGTGAGCACGAACGGCCGCACGTTCACGGACGGCAATCAGAACTACGGGCAGTCGCTCGTCGCCGATCTCGTGACGGTCGGGGCGTGCGGCGGCGGCGGTCACGTCTACGAACCGTTCTTGAACGCCGTGCCGCAGCCGCAGTATCTGCTCCCCGCGTACGCGCGCGGATTCTCGGCGGCCGAAGCCTACTACCAAGCGATCGCGTCCCTGAGCTGGATGAACTTGATCGTGGTCGATCCGCTCATGACGATCCGCGAGTTCGATCCGCCGTCGATCCTGTCGGTCGTTCCGTCGACGGGCGATCTCGGCGGTGGCGACGTCGTCACGGTGTCGGGGCTCGAGTATCGCGACGGCATGACCGTCTTGTTCGACGGGGTAGCCGCGACCGAGGTGACGTGGATCGATCTCGAGACGCTCGAAGCCGTGACGCCGCCGGGCGCGACGTTCGGTCCTGTCGACGTGACCGTGTCGAACGCCTACGGCGACGACACCGCGATCGCGGCGTTCACGTACGAGATTCCGCCCGTCGATCTCATCCTCTCGACGACGACGGTCGGGCTCGGCGAGCCGATCGACCTGACGGTGACGGGGCCGCCCGACGCGGACTTCGCACTGCTGGTCGACCTGCAATCGGGCACGACGTGCACGCACGGCGTGTGCTTCTCGCTCGGCTTTTCGTCGAAGCTCACGATCTTGCACGATGCGCTGCGCACGGACGACGATCCACTCGGTCCGCTCGGTTCCACGACCATCGGGCTCGTGATCCCGAACAAGCCCGCGCTCGTGGGACGATTCGTGTTCGCGCAGGGGGTGGTCGACACGCCGGGTCCCGGCCTCGAAGTGACGCCGCTCCGGATCTTCCTCGTCGAGGAATGAGGCAGTGAGAGCCGCCTCGGGCGTGATCTCAATGGTGTCGTGCGAGTCCGTCACACCGAGTTGACAATTCGGTGACATCTCGCCGGGTGGCCGGGGATACAATTCGGCGTCATGATCCCCGAGACGCGAGCG
>JAUIME010000294.1 GCA_030433195.1 bacterium | reverse complement strand
TGGCGGGAAAAGCTCGCGAGGCGGTGCGTGCCCGACAGCTCGAGCGAGCGCTGTCCAAGCGCGAGATCCTCGAGGCGTACCTGAATCTCGTTCCGTGGGGCGGCATGCTACGGGGCGTCGAGTCGGCGTCGCGACGTTGGTTCGGCAAGCCGGCGCGCGAGCTCGCCCCGGACGAGGCGGCAATGCTCGTCGCGATGCTGCCCGCACCGTCGCGGCGTTCGCCGATCGCGAATCGGGACGAGTTGCAGTACCACCGAGATCGTATCCTGCACGCCATGTTCGTCGCCCAAAAGCTCACGCATGCCGAGCTCCAATGTGCTGTGCGCGAACCGATCGTGGGCGAGCGTCGCGGCTGGCCGTTCCTCGCGCCGCACGCCTGCGATCACCTGCTCGACGAGGCGGCGGTGCATGGCGAGTGCAAGCGCGACGAGGCCGATGCGTGCCACGCTCGAGTCATCGAGACGACGCTCGACCTCGATAGCCAACGCCGCGTCGAGTGGATCGTGCGCAACCGCGACGACGCGGGGGTCGACGGCGTGGCTGTCGTCGTTCTCGATCGCGAAGACGAGTCGATCCTCGCGATGCTCGGATCGCGCGACTACCGGAGCCGTCCGCTCAACGTCGCGACGCGCCGGCGCGCCACCGGCAGCACGTTGAAGCCGTTCCTCTACGCCCTCGCGATCGCGGACGGCTTCGCGAGCGCCGATGGTCTCGTTCTCGATGCCGCAGGAGCGTTCGGCGCATCGGGAGACTACCGCCCCGAGAACTACGATCGCCGATTCCGGGGTCGTATGCCGCTCGCCGAAGCGCTCGCCGAGTCGAGGAACCTGCCGGCCGTTCGCCTTCTCGACCGCATCGGCGGAGATCGCTTTCGCCACGTTCTGCAGCAAGCCGGCCTGCATCTTCCCGCGACGGCGCTCGACGCCACCGCCGCGCTCGGAACGATCGCGGCCTCTCCACTCGAGCTCGCGCGCGCCTACACCCGCCTCTTCGATCCGTCGAGCCAGTCACTCGGTCTATCGGTCGAAGCCCGAGCCCGTGTCTTCGAAGCCCTGAGCCAAACCCCACCCACCGCGACACCGTGCCGCGGCGGCCTCGCGTGGAAGACCGGAACCTCGAACGGTCTGCGCGATGCCTGGTGTGTCGGCGTCACACGCCACCGCGTCATCGTCGTTTGGCTCGGCAACTGCAGCGGAACGGGACACCCGAACCTCGTGGGACGCGACGCCGCGACGAGTCTCATGGCCGAGGTGGCGGCCGCCGTCGGGACGTGATCGAGCGCGGTGCGCCGCGCCCCGGTTCCAGTGTCAGGAGCTGGAATACCGTCGTACTCCAGCTCCTTGTCGGATGCCGGTGCCTTCCGAGATGATCAGAGTCTGGAGTTGGGGAAGCCTGATCCTGAACGTGAAACGGATCCATCTCGTCGCGACGCCGATTGCTCATAGGCGCCTATGTCGACGCGGCCATGGAAGCGTGGACTTTGAGAGAGGTCGCGCGGCGTAGGCTCGGTCGTGTTCGAATCTCCGTCGAGGTCGAGAACGTCGAGTGCGACCGCGAGGTCGTTACCCCGATCGGTGCACGGGGAGACGCGACCGAAGTTGTCGACCGGCGAGACCAACGAGAGATCGTCGTCGTCGGTTCCGTAGATGCCGTCCGGACCATCTTCGTCGACGAACATCGGATTGGCGCAGATGTTCGTTCCGATCGGTCGTACGGCAACTGCCGGCGGACACGCGAGGGGATCGAAGCACGAGTCGTCGTAGCTCACGGACCCCGAAGCCACGAGGATCTGTGCGTCGAACGTGATGCCGGTCGGATCTTCGTTTCTCCAGAAGATGCTGTTGGCGATCTCGTGAACCGGCACGGCCGACCAGATGGCGCCGGCCGAAAGGAAGGCGACGCCGTGGCTGAACGAGCAGTTCACGGTCTTTGCGACGCCACTGTGCGACACTCTCAAGGCGCCCCCTGTGAAGTCGGCTCGGTTACCACTGAACGCACTGTTGGCAACCTCGAGAGTCAGCGAGTCGATCGACCACGAGTCAATGCCGCCGCCTGACTCGCCGTCGTTCCCGAAGAACGCACAGTTGTGGAAGATCGCGTCCACTTGCACCGCGGATCCCCCGCCGGGGCCGGACTCCGAGAGATTCCCGACGAAGCGGCTCCAGCTGTAGTCGACACGGTCTTTCGGATCGCCAGTGTGCAAGGAGCCCGCGCCGCCGTGTGGCGCTTCGTTGTCTCGAAAGTCGCAGCGTCGGACCGATACCCTCGCGAGGTCCGTAGCGAGCCCACCGCCGAGGTCCGCGATGTTCGCCACGAGAGTCGTTCTTCGGAGGTCGAGCGGCCCCGCGTCGACCGAGATGCCGCCGCCTTTGAACTGTACGAGGTTCGAGTCGAACGTGCAGTCTTCGATCGACGTGCGTGTACCTTGGAACGAGTACAAACCACCCCCCGTGAGTCCGGCCACGTTGGAAAAGAGAGTGCACTCGACGACTTCGATGTCGCTCGACTCCCCGAAGATGCCGGCACCGGCAGAGAATGCCGAGTTCTCGACGAAGTCGCACCGCTCGACGCGCAGGAAGCAGCCCATGACGCCGATCCCGCCTCCCGAGCCGAGGGGGCCGGCGCCGGTGGTCGTGTTGTGATCGAATACGCAATCGGAAACGACGATTTGTCCCTCGGCATCGACGGCGTAGAGTCCGCCGCCGCGTTGCGATGTTGCCGTATTGGACTCGAAGCTCGAGTCGTTCAGTGTGAGCCCGGCCGCGGAGCAGAAGGCTGCTCCTCCGTCGAGTTCCGCGGTATTGTCGAGGAACCTCGCATCGGCGATTCGGGCTTCTCCCAAGTCGACGACGGCGATCGCGCCGCCCCTCCGGGCGGAGACATTCGCGATGAAGGGTGACTCTCCGGAGATCTCGAGTATTGCGCCATCGGAGCAAGCGATGGCTCCGCCGTCGTTGTCGGCTTCGTTGCTCGTGAACCAGTTTCCGGTTGCCGTTACCGTCGCGGTGCCGCGACACCGCAGACCTCCTCCTCTCCCCGAGCTTGTCGAGTTTCCCGTGAACGAGCAGCCATCGACTTCGAGGTCGCCGTCTTCGATGAAGAGCCCTCCGCCCCCGAGGGCACAAGTATTCGAGCCGAACGTGACGTCCGAGAGTGTGCCGTCGGCTCCGAAGTTGTATCGGAAGCCGCCACCTCGGCCGTCGCGGGATTCGTTGTTCTGAACGAAGCTCCCCGTGGCGTCGAGTCTTCCGCCTGACGTGGCGACGGCGCCTCCGGCCGTGACGCTCGAGTTGCGATGGAGGCCCGACGCGTCAATGCTCACGTCACCGTCGACATTGGCGATGGCGCCGCCGCGTGCCTCGGTCTCGTTGTCCTCCAAGATGCATCGAAGGATGATCAGCGTCGACTCCGTACTCGAGATGGCTCCCCCGTCGCCTACCGCTGTGCAGTCGGCGATCTCGCAGTCCACGAGCTCGATGGTGCTTCCTTCATCCGCGTAGATCGACCCGCCGCTTTCGGAGGCCGACTCGGTCGAGATCGCGCACCGAATCATTTCCACTCCGGATCCTCCACGAAGGTAGAGCGTACCGCCGTTGCCGGCGTGGTTCCCGTCGAACGTGCAATCTTCGAACGTTGCCTGGGCGCCCTGAATCAGCGAGGCTGCTCCACCCCCGAGATTGCCGGCAGCGGAGTTGCCCTCGAAGATGCAGTCTTCGACTGTCGGACTCCCACCCACGGCCGCGATCGCACCACCGTGTGATCCGGTCGGCGTCGTGTTGGACTCGAACACGCAGTCCCGAATCCGCGGGCTCGTTCCCGCGTTGCATCGGACGGCGGCGCCGATGAACTCGCTCCCGTTCCGAACCGTGAACCCCCGAAAGACGGAAGCACTCGTCTCGCCGTTGTCGAAGAGTACGGCCCTTGCCGTGGGTCCGGAGCAGTCGATGCTCGTGTCCGTCGGATCGAGCGTATCGGATCGAACGACGATCTTCTTTCCTTGGAAATCGAGGTCGACGTTGCCGGATCCCGACCACACCCCTGGGTAGACGCGGATCACATCTCCATCCGAAGCGGCGTCGATAGCGGCCTGGATGGTCAGCTTCGGTCGGTCACTTCCGGCGCTGCAGGATCGCAGCAGGCCGGATGCCGCATCGTCGCCGCAGTCGCGAACGAAGATCTCGGCCGCCAGTGCCAGTGTGGAAGCCGCGAGGAAGCTCGCGGTGATGATCGCCTGCTGTACGAGCCGAGTCATCGAGGGGTGACGGGGAGATCGCTTCGGTCGTTGCATGTCTCGTCCTCCAGAGCCTTGGGTCGGCCTTCTTCTTGAAAGCCCTCGAGAGACTCTGGAAACACGAAGTCACACTTGTGATAAGTGGTTGTCTGTGTGAGCCTTGTGCGACTGCTTTTTCAGTTCCCGATGGAACGCGTGGAACTGACGGAACGGCGTGGCGGGGGCCTCCACCGAAGACCGACGATGCTACCGAACGCTCTCCGAGATGACGAAGGCGCCCCATGTCGAAGGTCTCCCGTCGCCTTGGGTCGTCTTGCGATTTTCGTGGAGCATCTCGAGCTTCGCTCGATGCAGCGCGACCGCGGGCGTGACTCCCTCGGTCCAAAGCAGCGTGTAGAAGCGACGCATGAATTGCGCGCTGGGCGCATCGTCGACACGCCAGAGGGTGCTCACGACACGTCGTGCTCCCGCTAGCCGGAACGCCCGTTGAAGACCGAGCAGTCCTTCCCGATTCGTCTGGCTTCCGAGTGCCGTGTCGCACGCCGAAAGGACGACGAGCTCGACCCTCGAGAGATCGAGTGAGGCGGTCTCGTCGGCGGTGAGGAGGCCGTCCTCGAGGCGATCGTCGAAGCGCCGGTTCGCGCCGGCGAGCACGAGGCCGGATAGATAGCCGGGGAGGAGGCCCGCGAGGTGATCGCCGAACTCTTCGAGCAAACTCGATTCTTCCTCGTCGAGGGAGTCGAAGGCCTCCCACATCGAAGGGAGTCCGTCGGGCTCGAAGAAGCCGTGCGTGGCGATGTGGACGACGCCATGAAGCGGCATCTCTTGCTTGACACGCTCCTCGGTCGCCGCGTCCCCGAATAGCTGGAGGCGTTTGGCGTTCTCCGACGGAAACTTCTTCTCGTGGAGGGCAACGAGCGACGAAGCCTCGGGGCCCGTGAACTCGAGGGGCATCCATCGGTGTTCGAACGAGCCTCGAGTGGGGCTGTGTGCGAGAATCCGTCGCCTGGCATGATCGGTGCTCGTCGTCTTGGCGACGTTTGGCGACACGAGGCCCCCATCGTCGCCGTCGCGCTCGAAGGTCGCGTCGTAGTCGACGTTGCCGACGACAAGAAGACGGGCGTGCGCCGACATCTCGATCGGACTCTTCGTCGAGTGCGTACTCGAAATCGCCAGGTCGGGAGTATGGACGAATCGATGGCGCTCGATGAGGTACTTGCCGTCCTCGGTGCGAATGGCATCGAATGGAATGGATGAAAGGACGCGATCGGGCGAGACGAAGATCACTTCCGCACCGTCGATGAGGTGGGCGATCGGATCGATCAGGAGTTGGCGCAGTCGATCGTTGGCGGTAGCGGCTCGAGGAGTCGTCGAGGACGCTCGAATCTGCGTCCGGAAGAGCTCGACCGCGTCCGCAATGGGCTGCGCGGTTCCCAGCTCGACACGATGCGTCGTCGATTCGCCCGCACGTGTGACCCAGGCCGTCACACGAGCGTGCGCGAGGCCCACGTCTCTCCAACGTCCGGGTGCGAGAACTTCGTCTTGCTCACCGAGGCGCGCGCCGACGTATTCCTGGAGCACCGTGAAATCGATTGCGACCGATCGTGGAGGCAGAATCGTGCCCAGTCGTTTGGCGACGGATGGCTCCGAGCTGTCGTTGCGAGGAGGGCTTGCGCGGTAGATCTGCCGTTGGAGGCTGTCGATGCTCTGTTTCAGTGTGGTGATCTGTTCCCCGCGGTCGGTTGTTGCATCCGACGGTCGCGCGAACAGAAGCTTGGAAAGGTCCGACTCCAGCTTACGCAAGCGCTCGACGTTGTCGCGGATCTCGGGATCGTTGGACATGCGGACGGCCCCGAGGCTGCCCGCCAGACTTCGGAACACATGCGCCTTCCATCGACGGACCGCATCGTAGACCGTCGCCTGCTGTGTCGTCGTGAGCTTGTCATGAGGGATACTGACGAGAGTGCGGAGCGCCCTCAGGTGGACTCGTGCGAAGCGCACGCGCTCTTGCTCGGTCAGGGTCCACTCGATATCGCGGCGATGTCTGCGTTGACACTCGATCACGCGTTCGAGTCGTTCCACCGCGGCTGCATGTTCGCCTCGATCGATGTTTGCAAGAGCGAGCCTCGTGCTCGCTTTCGTAGTGTGCGGGTGCACCTCCCCGAGAACGGTCTCGAGTGCCTGCGTGACCTCGGTGAGGAGGACGATCGCTTCCTCGATTCTCCCACCTACCCGAAGCGCGTTCCCGAGATCGCAGCGGGCCTTGAGCGCAAAGTAAGTGCCGACGTTGAGGCCGGCCATCACCCCCATGCTTCCCAAAAGGACCCACGCTTTGCCAGTTTCTCCGTTTTGAAACTGACCACCGCTAGGAACGAGATTTAGAAGTCGGTAGCGCTTGGTCAGTGCCTTTGGCCTGCGCTCATCCAAAAGCGCTGCGTTTTGCGCGCGTACGTCTTCAAACACC
>JAUIME010000293.1 GCA_030433195.1 bacterium | reverse complement strand
TCGGCATAGGACGTGACCGCGTCGTCCGCGGAGGTTCGCTGCGGCGTGTCGACGGACGCATCGACGAGGTGCGCGATGCTGCGGCCGTCGAACGCGAAGTCGTGCTCGATACCGAGAAGCTCGAGCACGGTCGGGGCGATGTCGACCTGGCGAACGAGCCCGTCGACCGTACGGCCGCGGGCGATCGCGCCCGGAGCCCAGAAGACGAGCGGGATGTGCAGCGTGTCGGGGTAGATGAGCGTTCCGTGGGTGAGCTCTTCGTGCGGCCCCGGGAAGCCCTCGCCGTGGTCGGCGGTCATCACGACGAGCGTGTCGTCCATGAGGCCGCGCTTCTCGAGTCCGTCGATCAACCGCCCGAGGTAGTGGTCGGCGGTCGCGATCTCGGCGTCGTAGCGGCCCGACAGGTCGTTCGAGAACTCGCGCTGAAACTCCGGCGTCGCCGCGTACGGTGCATGCGGATCGAAGTAGTGCACCCAGAAGAAGTACGGTTGCTCGGGATCGATCCCGTCGGCGATTCGTAGTGCCGCGTCGGTCACGTCGGGCGCGTCCCGGCTCGCGTCCGTGAAGGACGCCAGGCGCTTCATCTTCGAGAAGTCGCAGTCGTAGACGTCGAATCCCTGGTTCAGGCCATAACGGTCGTCGAGCACGAAAGCGGCGATGACCGCCGCGGTCTGGTAGCCGTTCTCGCCCAAGATCTCGGCGAGGGTGTCGTTGAAGTCGCCGACCTCGTAGATGCCGTTGCCGCGCGCGCCATGGAAGGGCGGGTAGCGGCCGGTCATGATGCTCGTGTGAGTCGGGAGCGTGATCGGGGATTGCGCGACGGCGTCGGTGAAGCGCACGCCATCGCTGGCGAGGTCGTCGAGAACCGGGGTCCGCGCGGCCCCGTGACCGTAGCAGCCGATCCGGTCGGCCCGGGTGGTGTCGAACGTGACGAGCAGGACGTTGCCCCTCGCGAGCTCGCGATCCGTCGCTGCCGGATCGGACGAGCACGCGCCGGTCGTGAGAGCGAGCACGATGGCGTAGATCGCGGCGACGGCCGTCCGCGCTCGATTCGGCGTGTTGCCGGCGGCGCGGGGCCGCGGTCGGCCGGTCGATGAAAGAGGATCGATCACGATGCGTTCCTGGGGTCGGGGATCGGGGGTTCGTGCTTCGAGAGTCTACTCGATGCCGCCCGATACGGCGGATTCCCGGTCGCCGTGAGCGGGATTTCGTCGGCAGCGGCGGCGTGCGCAACACCGGTCTCGTGAAGCGGATCGGCGTCGCCGGCGGCCCTCGGATTGTAAGTCAGGGTCGGACTCCCTGTCCACTCGAAGCGCGGCTCCCGGTCGGCGGCCCGACTGCCCCGCGCAGGCGCTTTCGAGAGCCTTCGCTTCGGTTGACAAAGGCGAGTGGCCTGCCTAGAATCTCGCGAGATCACCCCTGGGATCCCTCGACGTTCCAGACTCGAAGCCCGCGATCTCCCACGTGTCACGACCTGAACGTGTCACCACCTGAACGTGTCACGACCCGAGTGGTCGCCTCATCTGCCGGAGCAGACCTCGTCTCATGCCTGAGTACAAGAGCAAGTTCATGCGCCGGTGGATGGCGATCGTCCGTCCGATCGGCGTGTTCCAGACCTACCTCATCATGACGGTGGTCTACGTTCTGATCGTGCCCTTCTTCTCGCTCAAGCGGATCGTCGATCCGTTGCGCCTGCGACTTCGCGGCGACACCTACTGGGAGCCTCGCAAGAAGCAGGAAGACCTCACCCTCGAGCGCTACTACAAACCCTTCTAGTCTTCACCGAGCGAGTCGAGCTGCCGAATGAACATTCTGGGAATCTCCTGCTATTACCACGACGCCGCGGCCGCGTTGGTGCAAGACGGTACGCTCGTCGCGGCAGCGGAAGAAGAACGCTTCAACCGCAAGAAGCACGATCCCGGCTTCCCGAAGCTCGCGATCGACTACTGCCTGGCCGAAGGCGGCATCACGAGGGAACAGATCGACCACGTCGTCTTCTATGAGAAGCCGTTCGTGAAGTTCGATCGCATCCTGAACATGTACACGTTCACGTGGCCGCACTCGATGGTGTCGTTCCTGAAGGCGATCCCGCTGTGGCTCAAGGATCGCTTGTGGATGCGGACCGACATCCAGAAGAGCCTCGAGATGCCCGACAAGGAGATCCTCTTTGCCGAGCATCACATGTCGCATGCGGCGAGCGCGTTTCTCGTGTCACCGTACGAGAAGGCCGCGATCCTCACGCTCGACGGCGTCGGCGAATGGACGACGACGGGCCGCGGCTACGGCGACGGAAACCAGATTCACCTCGAAGAACAAATCAGCTTCCCGCACTCGATCGGTTTGCTCTACAGCGCGATCACGTCGTACCTGGGATTCCGCGTCAACGACGCCGAGTGGAAGGTGATGGGTCTCGCGCCGTACGGCGAGCCGAAGTACGTCGACCAGTTCGCCGAGCTCGTCGACATGAAGCCCGACGGCAGCTTCCGACTGAACATGAAGTACTTCGCGCACCACTGGAGTTCGAAGCGCATGTTCAACCGACGCTTCGAACGGCTGTTCGGTCGGCCGCAGCGCCTGCCCGAGAGCGAGCTCGAAGACTTCCACCGCGACATCGCGCACTCCGGGCAGAAGATCGTCGAGCGCATCATCGTCAACCTCGCGCGCGCCACGCACGAGAAGTACGGGCTCGACGACCTGTGCATCGCGGGCGGCGTCGGCCTCAACTCGGTCGCGAACTGGCGCATCTTGAAAGAGACGCCGTTCAAGCGCGTGTGGATCCAGCCCGCCGCGGGCGATTCGGGTGGTGCGGTCGGAGCGGCGTTCTTCGTTTGGAACACGCTGCTCGGCAATCCGCGCACCTACGAGATGAGGCACGCGTATCTCGGTCCCGAGTACTCGAACGACGAGTGCGAAGCGGTCCTGAAGGCGCGGAACATTCCGTACGAGAAACACGACCGCGACGCGCTCGTGAAGGAGTCGGCCAAGCACGTCGCCGACAGCAAGGTCATCGGTTGGTATCAGGGGCGGATGGAATTCGGGCCGCGCGCGCTCGGTTCGCGTTCGATCATCGCCAACCCGATGAATCCCGAGATGAAGGACATCATCAACGCCAAGGTCAAGTTCCGCGAAAAGTTCCGTCCGTTCGCGCCGGCGGTGCTGCTCGAACGCGCGCACGAGTTCTTCGAGATGGACGAAGGGCTCGAGCTGCCGTACATGCTGATGGTCCCGAAGGTGCGCGCGGAAGTACGCGACAAGATCCCGGCCGTGACCCACGAAGACGGAACCGGACGCGTGCAGACCGTGACGCGTCGCGACAACGCGCTCTACTACGACATGATCGAGGAGTTCGGGAAGCACTCCGGCGTTCCGGTCGTCGTCAACACGTCGTTCAATGTGCGTGGCGAGCCGATCGTCAATACGCCCGAGAACGCGCTCAATTGCTTCCTCAAGACGGGCATGGACGTGCTCGTGCTCGGCAACTGCATCGTCGACAAGAGTCGAATCGAAGGAGATCTCGTATGAGCCGCCTGCGCATCTTCGGCGAGTTCTGGGAATTCGTGAAGACCGAGAAGAAGTGGTGGCTGTTCCCGCTGCTGTTTCTCTTGCTCGCCCTCAGCCTCGTGATCATCTTCTTCCAGACGTCGGCGTTCGCTCCGTTCCTCTACCCGTTCTTCTAGGCCCTCAGCGAGCGAGGCGACGCCGTACGACGCGCGTCGCGAGGCGCTTGTTGAGGAACGAGAGCGCGAGGAGCGCATACCCGCGTAGTTGCACGGGTCGCGTACGGATCGAGGTGTGGAAGTAGCGCCTCGATCGATGGACCCGGGCTTCACCGAGCCACGCGCAGCCGATGTCGCGCAGCGTCGACGCGAGCGAATTGCGAAGGACGTGGTCGTGCTCGGGGGCGAGCTGCGGTCCGCGCCGCTCGATACGACGCAGGATCGTGCGCCGGGCCGTCTCTTCTCGAAGGCGTCGCGCGTCCGCGATCGGCGGGGCGATGCGCGCTAGCGGCTCGGGAATGGCGGCGACGGCGTCCCCCCGGATCGCGAGGCGCAGCCACATCTCGTAGTCTTCGAAACCGCGCAGGCGCGTGCTTTCGTCGAAGCCGTCGAGGACACGCAGCGCCGAAGCGCGGACCATCACGCCCGAAAGCGGCACGAAGTGACGACGCAGCAGCGCGCCGAGGAACTCGGAGCCGTCCCGGGCGACGAGCGACCGCTCGGGGCTCGGCTGGAATCCTTCGCCTTCGGCGTCGGTGAACGACATCGCCAGCCGCGGCGATTCGCGCATCACGTTCATCTGCCGCTCGAGCTTGTCGGGCCGCCACTGGTCGCCGGCTTCGACGAACGCGACGAAGTTGCCTTTGGCCACGCGTAGGCAGCGATTGCGCACGCGCGCCGGCAAGTCGGTGTCGGGCGAGACCACGAGCGCGACGCGCGGATCGATCCCGTCGAGCGGTTCGATCTCGTGAGGACTGGCCGTACCGGGGACCGCGACGAGGACTTCGACATCCTCGATCGTCTGACGGAGGACCGAGTCGAGCGTCGATCTCGCGTCACGCCCTGCTGCAGCGTGCACGATCACCGAGACACGTGGAAGCCGCGCCTTGATCATGTCGATCCTCCGATGAAGCGGTTCGAATCCTCGTCGACGCTCTCTTCGACGTCTCTTGTCGGTCGATTGGTTCTCTCGACTTGAGAAACATCAGCGATCACGGTCGTCGTCCGTGCTCGGTCGACTTTACGCGAGCGTCGGCGCGAGATCACTCCGCGACGAGCGCCACGCCGACGTCGTCGCCGCGGATCACGCGCGAGAGCGGATCGGTTTCGATCACGCCGTTCGGTCCGGCCGAGAGCACCCAGGGCGAGCTGCCGCCCGCGGACGGCGTCACGACATACGCTCGCTCCCACGGATCCTCGCGCAGCGCCATCATGTACGGCCCGCTCCAGGTCGTGCTCGTAGCGGCGAGCTCGGAGCGCGTCAGGGCCAGCGCGAGGATGTCGTCTCGAACCGAGTCGTCGGCGATTCCGCCGGGCACGAGGCCGGGGCCGACGAGGTGGGCGCTACCGCTGCCGGCTTCGAGGTCCGAGAGGGTGAGACCCGTGTCGGCCGAGAACTGACGTAGCGCCGCGGCGATTCGCGAGCAGTCTTCGAGGGCATCGTCGCGAAGGAGGTCTTCGCGATCGGCGGAAAGAACGGGAACGACCGTCGTGGCGAGTCCCGCGATGAGCGCGACCGTGAGGAGAAGTCGCGTCCAGTGAGTTGTTTGTCGGTAAGTGTTCATGACCTGCCAGGAGCAACACGCGTTCCGCGCGATGCTCGTCGTTCGGATTTCGCTCGTGTTCCGGGCCGGGGTACGAGCTCGAATCGTGGATCGCGTGGGAATGTGCAGCGCGGTGAGTCGTGACGCGCAGGGAACGACGTCGAGGATGCTTGCGAAGCGTCGAGATCCTGCGACGCGCGTCGTTGTGGTTCGACGATCAGCGCGTCGGGCGACCGCGATCGTCGATCTGCCCTGCATCGCGCAGCGGGGCGAACGCGGGTCGCGCGAGGATCGCTGTGGCGGCGCTCGGGTCGTTCGCGAGGGCCGAGGCGAGATCGGCGAGAGCGCGTTCCGAGTCGCCCGCCGCGAGCCGGAGTTCGGCCGCGCGCAGGTAGTGCGCCGCCGCCGAAGCGCCGTCGAGGACAGGGCCCGCAGCGAATCGTTCGTAGGCTTCGGCGGCCTCGGACGTGGCGCCGTCGTACGCGAGCGCCTCGGCGCGCGTCACCGAGACGCGTGGATCTTCGGGTTCGATACGGTAGGTCAGCTCGGCCGCGCGGCGCGCGAACCCCGGGTCGAGGTCGAGGTCGATGGCGAATTGCGCGCACGCCAGCGCGATCTCGCGATCGCCGCCCGCGCTCGCGAGCGCCGCCTCGAACCGAGCGAGCGTCGCTTGCGCAGTCGATTGCGGTGCCTGCCGAAGCGCGCGGCACACGTCCCGAAACCCGCGCAGACGTGCGACGGGAAGGAAGCCCTGGAGCGGCGCCTCCACCTCGTCGGACGGGATCAGGCCGTGGAGCACCGCGATCGCGAAGGCTCGTCCGAACGCCCGGTCGGCCGCGCTGAATCTCTCCGTACGTTCGTGCCATGCCGCCAGGCGTCGCGCCGCGTCGAAGTCCGCGGGCTCGGTCTTCGGTCCCGTCTCGAGCACGAAGGAATAGGCGACCGCGGCGAGGTCGTACTCGCGTGTGCGGCGCAGTCCGTCCGCGGTTTCGAGGATCGACTGTGGCGTGGGCGCCACGTGCGGGCGCGCTGCGTCGCGTCGTGCGAGCTCCGACTCGAACAGCGTGCGCGCGTCGTCGCGATCGCCGGCGCGCAGGATGCGCACCAAGGTCCCGCTCCAGATCGAGCGTGCCGTCTCGTCGGGGGCCTCCGCGAGGGCGCGCACGGCGATCGAGATCGCGCGCGCCAGGTCGTCGCGAGAACCGCGCCGCACGAGCGCGACGAGGGTCTCGATGAGGAGGTTCGCGTCTTCCGCCGTTGCGTCCGGCGCGAGTCGACCGTGGGTCTCGCACGTAGCGAGGCGGCGCGCGGTTGATTCTCGGAGAACCGTCAGGGCGCGATCTTCTCGGCGTTCGGCGAGCGCTCCGATGGCTGTCAGGCGCAGCTCGAAGGGGCACGATTCGCGAGTCGCTTCGACGAGGGCGTCGAGTGCCGCCGGCGTTTCGATT
>JAUIME010000292.1 GCA_030433195.1 bacterium | reverse complement strand
CAACGGAGGTGCATCACGATCGGCTGATGCTCGAGGGGCTTTGGATCGCCGAAGCGCACGGTGTCTTCGACCTCGAACACGTCGATACGATTCTCGGCGCGTTCGATCCGCGGGCTCGCGCCGAAGCGGTGCGTCACCTCGTTCGTGGGATCCGGTCCGAGGGAATCGCGGAATCGAGTGTCGTGCCGCGACTCGAGCGGGCGGCCCGCGACGACGACCTCCGCGTGCGTCTCGAGAGCATCGTCGCGAGCGGCTTCGTCTCGCCGGAGAACGGGGCACGGGTTCTCGCGATCGCGGCCGAGTCGCCGCTCGACGACGCCTCGCGCATCGTCTTCCGCGCGACGCTCGAACATCTCGGTCCGACCCTGGCCTCGTCGTCCGCGGCCGTGCGTCGGCTCGTGCTCGAGACGTCGCCACTCGAAGAGCTGCGGGCTGCCGTCGAGGAAGGCGACGGGATCGCGGACTCGGTGCTCCTCGGTCGATCGGACGCGCCGCTCGACGAACGTCGTGCCGCGCTCGTGCGCCTCGCGGGCGACCGATCCGTCGCGCGCGCCGAGCGTCTCGTCGCCGAGCTCGACGAAGCGGCCAACGAACGTGCGCGAAGCGCCATCGGTTCGCTTCTCGTCGAGATTTCGCGGGAGGCCGCCGAGGCGATCCGCGAATCGCTGATCGCGCGTTTGGCGAGCGAGTCGGCTGCGACACGGGCCGCCGTGCGGGCCACGTTGCTCGCGCACGACCTCGAGCGCTCGCGTGCCCTCGATGGGACGTCGTCCGACCTCACGCGATCCCTCGCGAGCCTCGCGCCGGGGCGAGCACCCGCGGTGGCCGTCGAGCGGCTTCGTTCGATCGTCGAGAATGCCCGGGCCCGTCGCGCCGGCGATCGCGACGTCGTGCACGCGGCCGTGCGCGAAATCGGTCGACACGGCGCGGACGCCGACGCTGTGATGGACTGGCTCGAGGCACGCATCGCGGAGGTCGACGAGCGCTCGCTCTCCGATTGGACTCCCGCGCACGAAGCCGCGATGGCTGCAGTTCGCACAATCCTCGAGCGCGAGCCGATCGAGTCCGCCGAGACCGAACGGTTCCACGAGATCCTCGATCGGATCGGCATCGAAGCCGTCGATGAGGAGCGCTTCGCTCGGGGCCGCGCGATCTACGAGGCGGCCGAGACCGGATGCGCGCGATGTCACGGCTACGACGGCGAGGGGCTCGAGGGTTTTCCGGCACTCGCGGGCTCACCGTGGATCCTCGGGTCGTCCGAGCGCGCGGCCGCGATCGTCGCGCACGGGTTGTTCGGTACGTTGACGATGCCGGACGGCGAGCGCTTCGCGTCCGCGATGGCGCCGCTCGGTTCCGAGCTCGACGACGCGGCGATCGCCGACGTGCTCACCTACGTGCGTCGTGCCTGGGGCAACGTCGCCGCCTCCGTTTCGGCGGCCGACGTCGCGCGTGTGCGGTCCATGCCTCCCGACACGGGCCTGTGGGAAGCGAGCGCGCTTCTCGCGCGCTATCCGCTCGACCGCGAGGCGCTTTTCGGTCGCGCCCTGGGGCCGCCTCCCGAGACGGTGGAGGGGCGGCCCGGCGGGGTCGCGGCATCCGCGGAGAGAGCCGGGGCTGTCGCGAGCGCGTCGCCTGCCGCATCGATCGGCACGGCGCTCGCAATCGCTGCCGTGGTGGCGCTCGTCGGCCTCGCAATCGCATGGATTCTCACTCGCATCGAAGGCTGAGATCCGCGAGAATCGACGTCACGGCCGGACGACGGGAATCCGTTCTCGGGGCGCCGACCGAGGGGAAAACTTCGTGATACACTCTGTTCCTGACAGCCCGCAGACGCCGTCCAACGAGGAAGTGATTCATGACCGCACCGACGAACCCCTTCTCGGCCCGATCCCGGTCGCGAGCTCGAGCGGTTTCGGCCGTGTTCCTGGCTACGGTTCTCGCGTTCGCGATCGCGCCGGCCGTGAACGCGCAGGTGGTCCTCGATCTCGCCGTCAACGAGGCGGACCACACCGTCGAGGTGCAGGAACGGTTCGACTACATGGGACAGGCGGCGGCGGTCGGTGACTTCGACGGCGACGGCCTCGCGGATCTCGTCGCGGGCGGTTTCATCCAGGACGGCCCCGACGGCAACCGGATCGATTGCGGTCAGGTGATCGTCGAGTTCCGCAGTCGTGGCATCGGACCGGAAACGTTGCGTTCGCGGACGGTGCGTATCTACGGAGCGAACCCGGGGGATCGCCTCGGGATCGCCGTTGTCACGGGCGACCTCGACGGCGATGGCCTCGACGACCTCGCGATGACCGGTTCGGGGATCGCCGGCCCCCTCGGCGACCGTGCGGAAGCGGGCGGTGCCGCGATCCTCTTCGGCAAGACACTGCGCGATGCGCGGTCGGGGCTCATCGACCTCGCGGTGACCGCGCCGGACGTCTGGATCTACGCGCCCGATACCGACGACTCTCGCGGTGGCTCGTTCCAGTTCGTTCCCGCCGCGATTGGCGACTTCGACGACGACGCTTTCGACGATCTCGTGCTCGGCCTTCCCGGAGCCGACGGCGCGAATGGTTCGGTGGAGGGCGCCGGTGAACTGCACGTCGCGTTCGGGGCTGCCACCTGGCCGGCGGTGATCGACCTGCGCACGCAATCGCAGCTCGTCGTGCATGGCGAGGACGTCGGTGACCTGCTCGGGACCGCGGTCACGGTCGGCAACTTCAACGGCGACGCGTTCGACGATTTCGTGGGGGGCGCGAAGAACTCCGCGGGCGCCGCGAACCAAGGATCGCGCGTCGGCGAGGCGGTGGGCATCTTCGGGCGACCTTCGTTCCCGGCCGTGATCGATCTCGCCGCGGGCGACAACGCGGGCTTCATCGTCTACGGCAAGGAAACGAACGACCGTTCGTCGCGCGCGCTCGCCGCGGGGGACCTGAACGGAGACGGATTCGACGATCTCGTCTCAGGCGCGCGTCACGCCGACGGCGGCTCGAATCTTCCCGATCAAGAGAGCGCCGGCGAGGCGTACGTCGTGCTCGGCGCGGCGGGCTTCGGCGGCGACTACTTCCTCGAGGCCGACACCGCGCTGCTCCTGCTCGGGCGCGATCGCAACGATTCGATCGGCTACACCGTTGCGGTCGGCGACCTCGACGGCGACGGCTACGGCGATCTCGTCTCGGGCGGCCAATTCGGAGACGGGATCGACAACGGACGGTACAAGTCGGGCGAAGTGGTCGTGATCTTGGGAGGCCCCACGCTGCCCGGCGTCGTCGACCTACGCTTCGATACCGCGCCGATCCACATTCACGGGGCGTTGCCGAACGACTCGGTCGGGTCGTCCCTCGCGATCGGCGATTGGGACGGAGACGGTATCGACGACCTCCTCACCGGGGCGACCGGGCGCGTTTACAAACAACTGACGATTCCGGACGCGAACGACGATCTGACGTCCGACGATGGCGGCGTCCTCTACGTGATCCGCGGATCGCGCCTGTGGGTGAATCTGCTTGCGACGCCCCAAACGGTGGCGGCCGGCGATTCGTTCCTCTTGGCGACGCGGCTCACGAACTTCACGGCGACGAGCCTGCTTCCCGAAGTGACCGTGAATTGGGTTGCGGAAGACGCGTCCGTCGATCAGCTCAAGCAAAAGACGATCGAGGTCGTCTCGGGCTCGCGCCGGATTCCGCGCGACTTCCCGATTGCGGGCGCGACTCCGCCCGGCACTTACGCCCTCGAGATCATCTTGCGCGACGGTTCGAGCGGTGCGCTCTTCGACCGCGACAAGATCTCGATCGTCGTCGAGTGATGTAGCGCCGCTCCGCACACGCTGTCTCACATCGGCTTCTCGTGACCCTCGTCGTCGTAGCGCAGGATCGCGAAGTAGACCGATACGCTCACGCCCGCGACGAACATCGTCAGGCCGAGCAGCGGATGCAGCTTCCACCCCAAGAATACGCTCATCGCCAGAATGGCGAGCAGTAGCCACCACGCGTCGCGCGCGAGGCCGAGGATCCGTCGATGCATCGTTCGGCTTCTCGTTCGGTTCGAGGCAGGGCGCTCGGTCGTCGTGAGCGCTCGCGTGCCGGGTCAGGTTGCAGGTTCGTGTCGTCGGTTCATGTCGCAGGCGAGTCGCCGCGCCCGGAGGCGATGGCGTCGAGTTCGTCCCAACGCGCGTAGGCTTCGGTGAGCTCGGCGTCGAGCGCCTCGAGACGTGCGGTGTCCTTCGTGATCGCGTCGCCGGCCCGTTTGAAGAAGTCGGGCTCGGACATCGCCTCGACGAGCTCGTTCTTTGATTCCTCGAGGGATTCGATGCGTTCGGGCAGCGCGTCGAGCTCCTTCTTCTCCTTGAACGAGAGTCGTCGTTCCTTGGACTTCGTGCGCGGCTTCTTCTTGCTCCCGTCCCCGGACGAGCCCTTGGTCTTCGTCGAGTCCTTTCCGGAAGACTCGTAGAGCGCCGCGAGTGCCGCGTTCGTGCCGCCGACCTGTTCGCTCACGGTTCCGTCGCCGGGCAGGACGATCGTCGACGTCACGGTGTTGTCGAGGAACGCGCGGTCGTGCGTGACCAGCAGCAGCGTGCCGTCGAAGTCGGCGAGCCAGCTCTCGAGGATCTCGAGGGTTTCGAGATCGAGGTCGTTCGTGGGCTCGTCGAGTACGAGGACGTTGCAGGGCCGCGCGAGCAGCCTCGCGAGCTGTAATCGGTTGCGCTCGCCGCCGGAGAGCTGCGTGATCGAGCCGCGGATTTGATCGGGAGTGAAGAGAAAGTCTTGCAGGTAGCCCATCACGTGTCGACGCGAGCCGCCGAGATCGAGATGCTCGCCGTGCGGGAGAACGTTTTCTTGGACGGTCTTGTCGGGATCGAGGGACGCGTGTCGTTGGTCGAAGCTCGCGATCTGCAGGTTCGTTCCATGGGTGATCTGCCCCTCCGTCGGTTCGAGCTCGCCGAGGAGGACGCGGAGCAACGTGGTCTTTCCCGATCCGTTGGCGCCGACGATGCCGACGCGATCGCCGCGCTGGATCTCGGTCGAGAATCCGCGGAACACGTTGTGATCGTCGTAGGCGAATCCGGCTTTGTCGGCGCGCAAGACGACGCGGCCCGACCGATCGGCCTCGTGCACGCCCGCGCGGACGACGCCCGTTCGCACGGGGCGATCCGCTCGCTCGCGACGCATGGCCTCGAGTGCACGCACACGCCCCTCGTTGCGTGTGCGTCGGGCCTTGATGCCTCGGCGGACCCACGCTTCTTCCTGCGCGAGCTTCTTGTCGAACGCGGCCTCGTGCACGGCCTCCGCTTCGAGGTCGGCGGCGCGGCGATCGAGGTAGGTCGTGTAATCGCACGCGTAGCTGCGCAGCCGGCCGCGATCGAGATCGAGGATGCGCGTGGCGAGTCGTTGCAAGAACACGCGATCGTGCGTCACGAACAACAGCGCACCACGCCGCCGCGCGAGCAGGTCTTCGAGGGCTCGGATCGAATCGATGTCGAGATGGTTCGTCGGTTCGTCGAGGAGCAAGACGTCCGGGTCGGCGGCGAGAGCCCGCGCGAGGAGCACGCGTCGTTGGTTGCCCGTCGACAGTGCGTCGACGGCGTGATCTCCATCGAGCGACAACGTGGACAAGGCCCGTTCCACGCGGGCGGCCTGTTCGTGATCGGGATCGCTCGGATCCTGCGTGTCGTCGGCCGCTGCGGCGACGACGTCGCGCACGGTCCCCGAGAGGTTCTCGGGCAACTCCTGGACGAGGCGCGCGACGCGCACGCCTTGCCGCCGCGTGAGCTCACCGGCTTCGAGCTCGATCTCGCCCGCGAGCGCCTTCATCAGAGTCGTCTTTCCGCAGCCGTTGCGGCCGAGCAATCCGATGCGCTCGTCGCGATCGATTCGCAGCGTCACCCCGTCGAGCAGGACGCGGTCGGCAAAGGACAGCCGGGCTTCCTCGAGACTCAACTCGGCCATGGCAGGGGCGGCGCCTCCGGGAGCGGGGGAGAAAGAGGGACTCGCGCGGGCGGACATCGACTCGCGCTCGCGACACGTTAGCACAGCGGCGACGCCCGGGCGACGCGGGATCACGATCGTGTCGAACGCACCATTGCGGTGCGCGGCGGCAACCACTATCTTCTTGTCGGACTGGATGATGTCGTCGAGACGAAAGGGTGTGCCGATGCGCAGGCGTCGATTCTTGAAAGCGGCCACGCTCGCGGGGGCGGCGTGCGTGGCGGGGTGCGCGGGAACCGGAGGCTCGCGGGCGTCGTCCCGGCAGCGGCTCCGGCCCGTCGACGGGGATCCGAAGATCGACCTCTCCGGGCCCGCCGACGGACCGATCGTGCTTTCGACCTGGAAGCCCGGGCTCGCCGTGAGTCAGCGCGGGTTCTCGGTCCTCGACGACGGGGGGAGCGCGCTCGACGCGGTCGAGCAGGGGGCGCGCGTTTCCGAGGCGGACGCGTCGAACCAAAGCGTGGGCTACGGCGGGTTCCCGAACCGCGACGGCGTCGTCCAACTCGATGCGTCGATCATGGTCGGGGACACGCTCGACTGCGGCTCCGTCGCCGCGCTGCGGGACATCAAGCACCCCGTCTCGGTGGCGCGCCTCGTCATGGAGCGCTCGCCGCACGCGATGCTCGTCGGGGACGGTGCGCGTGAGTTCGCGATGGCGCAAGGGCACCCGGCCGAGAACCTGCTGACCCCTGCGTCGGAAACCGCGTGGAAGAAGTGGAAAGCGAGTCCGGCGGGCC
>JAUIME010000995.1 GCA_030433195.1 bacterium | reverse complement strand
CTACCTCGGTCCCTGCCACGTCGTGCGCGTCGACGTACCGCGCGGCACGCGGATTCCGGCGTCGGCCTTGCCCGAGCCGATCGTCTGCGAACGCGTCTTGTTCGCGACGGGGACGTATCCCGATCCGGAACACTTCGCCGAAGATTTCGCGGCGTTCGAACCCGCCCTCATCGACGCGGCCCACGAGCGCGGCGTTCGGCTGATCGGCATCGACACGCCGAGCGTCGATCTGTTCTCGTCGAAGGACTTGCCCGCCCACGCGCGTCTTCTCGCGAACGACATGGCGGTTCTCGAGGGACTCGTGCTCACGGACGTGCCCGAGGGACGCTACGAACTCATCGCCCTGCCGCTGAAGCTCGCCGGCTTCGACGCGAGCCCCGTGCGCGCCATCCTGCGTACGCTCGCCGACTGAGTCGCGACGTCGCGCTCGTTCGCGCCCGCGTCTCGCGCCGCTGCGGCGTCAGCCCGGTATCCCCGAGCCCGACACCCCGTCGCCCTTGCCGTCGGACGCTCCGTCGGCGCTCGAGCCGGCTTTCGATCCGCCGGACTTGCGTCGATCGTCCTCGGCGTCGACCAAGGCGACCACGACGTCCCCGGGAGTCGGTTTCGACTCGCGTCCCACCGTGACGACTTCGAGGTTGCCCGTCGGCGTGATGACGAACAAGGGCAGCGCATGCTCCCCGTGCACTTCCGTGTACTGCTCGAAGGTGAACTCCTCGGTGAGCGGCGTCGCCTTGACCTCGCCTCCCGCCGAGATCCAGTCGACGAGGTGATCGTGCGTCGCGGTCTCGTCGAACAACAAGCGTCCGCCCAGATGCTCGTGCGACTCGCGATCTTGCTCGGATGGAAGATCCGGTGCGATCTGGTAGACGTTGGCGCTCCCGAAAGTCTTCTCGAGACGGTGCGCCACGAGCACGTTCACGGCGTCGTTGGGCGTCGCCGCGATGACTTTCCCGATCCCCGACAGGTTCACCTCGTCGAGGAAGCCCTCGCTGAGCGCCGACCCGTTGAAGATCCGCAGACCGTCCATGCGCGCGGCGCGCGTGTGCTCGCGGTTGGTGTCGACGAGCACCATCGAAAAACCGCGTTGCACCATGAGACGCGCGACGGCGCGCGTAAAGGCATCGGCTCCGACGATGAGGATGCCCTGCGGATTCTCCTCCGAGAGGCCGAGGCGCCGCGCCACGAGAGGCGCGGTGAGTCCGTAAACGAGAACGGTCCCGATGATCACCGCGAACGTCGAGGTCGCGAGACTCT
>JAUIME010000291.1 GCA_030433195.1 bacterium | reverse complement strand
GTCGGCCCACCCGAGGTACGGGAGTTCGTGCCGGCTCCCGAACGTTGGCCGGACGCCGTTCTCTCCGAGCTCGAGAGATACTCGCCCATCCCGTCGAGCCCGCTCGTCACGCACGTGCCGTTGCGATGACACGGAGGCGGCGCGCGGAGAACGAGAACGCGTGATGATCTTCGTCGACCCCATCGAGTGGCGGACCGGATCCGGCGCGCTTCGTCCTGTACGCCTGGCCGGAGCATCCGAGTGCGTCGACGATCCAACCGCAGGGCTTCGGTCTTGGCTCGACGGTCTTCCCGATCCCTCTCCAAGTGTCGTCGAGCCCGCAGCCGACCGCGATCTGGAACAACCTCGGACGACAGAGTCGCCTCGGTGTGTCCACTCAGGGATCTGCGGCTGCTCCGAGTTTCCCGGTCGATCTCGGCCGAGTCCCGCCGACGGTGACTCGGTTCACGATCCAAGGACTCATCGAAGACAACGGATCGATGGCCGCCGGACCGATCAGCGTGACGAACGCGGTGCTCGTCGAGGTCGATCCATAGAGCGATCGGTCGCTGCGGGTTGGTTGGCGCCCGGCGTCAGTTGCTCGTGAACGGTTCCTCGAGATCTTCCGGATCGAGCTTGCCGAGGGCCTCCTGGAGCTTGGTGGCCATGTCCTGCTTGCCGAGTTCCTTCAGGCGGCCGAGGAGTAGGAGGCCGGTGGAGGCCGGCGTGTGGCTCAGGCCATCGAGGACGCCGGCGGCGTCGGGGCGGCGGTCGTAGGACGCAAGGGACTCGTCGAGGGCGAGTTGCCAGTCTTCGCGTTCGAAGGCGATGCGCGCGCGGCCGGCGTGGGCGAGCGCGATGTTGAAGTCGGACGTGTCGCGATCGTCGGGATTCTTCTCGATGTACGACTCGTAGAGTTCGATGCAGCGATCGTACGACTCCATGCCGGAATCGAGGTCGTTGCCTCGTCGATGGAACTCGGCTGCGATGAACGACGCGAGGCCGGCGTACCACTCGATCACGGGATCGGCGTCGTCTTCGGCGAGCATGCGATCGTAGGTCGACTCGAGTGTGTCGATACTCTTGTTCTCGAGGAGCCAGGTGCGCAGTCGCTCGTGCAGCGCGGGCGACGCGGCGAATCGCTCGAGGCCCTGTTCGACGACGCGCATCGCACGATCTTTGGCGCCGACCCACATGAGGAAGTCGTGGTGCCACGCGACTTCGTCGGCCGTGGCGAGCGGGTGATGCCGGAGGATCGTATACGCGGAATTGACGTCGGTGAGCCACTTCGAAGGCCAGCGGCGCTTTCGGTCGACGGCGCGCTTCATCATCTTGAAGCGTCCTTCGGCGAAGATCTTGATGACGGCCATCGCGTTCCAGTCGGTGACGCCGGGCGGCAGCGCATCGACGGCGGCTTCGGCCCGCTTCCACGCCTCGTCGTAGTCGCCGAGGTAGTAGTCGGCAAGCGCGATCACGGCGTCGGTACGCCACGACTTCGCGCCGAGCTTCTCGGCTTCGAGTGCGGCCTCTTTCGCTTCGGCGTACTTCGAGCGTGCGATCATGCGGACCGTTGCGGGATCTGCGGAGAGGAGCTCCTCGGACGTCGTCGTGACGCCGAATGCCGACGAGGCTTCGATCGCGAACGCGAGCGACGTTTCCGCGAGCTCGAGGCTTCGCTCGGGGCTCGCCGGCATCGCGTCGGCACCGGCCGACATGTTCTCGAGCTTCGCTTGCAGCGCCATCCAATCGGGCGTCGGCGCGGGGTACTGCGCACCTTGGAGCGCGTCGGTCCATCCGTCGACCTTCACGGTGCTCGACTCGCTCGCGAGTCCGCTGTGGACGGTCGCGAGCCACTGCGCGCGCTGCGACTCGGACTTCTCGCCGAGTCGCTCGAGTGCGCCGACGAGCTTCTTGCGCTCTTCTTCGGGCATCGGCACGCGGAGCGCTTCGGGAATCAACTCGATCGCGGCCTCGGACTCGGTGGTCGCGAGCGCGTCGCGTGCGAGCTTGCTCATGTTCTCGTCGAAGCCGAAGACCGCGAGCCGCAGCAGGTCGGGCGAAACGACTTCACCGTTCTCCTTGGCCGCTTCGAGCAGCGCTTCGCGCATCTGCTCGTCGCCGTTCAGATACGCTTGTTCGACCGCGGCGCGATCGCGGACGTCGCGACTCGTGACGCGCTCGAGGATCGGACGGTCGCCGCGGATGATCGGCTTCACGGGAACGTCGCGATCGGACATGCCGCTCTCGATCGTGTCGAACACCGATTGCGTATCGCGCGCGTAGTAGACGTCGTAGGCTTCCGAGCCGTCGAGCTCGATCATGATGTGACGCGGCGCGACGCGATTGCCGTCGAGGTACTTGTCGTAGAGGATCGGTTCCATGGCGATGTGCTCGCCGCAGGTCACGCTGCCGAAACGCGGGCACAGGATGCGGCGGCCCTCGTCGTCATAGTCGCGCGGGGTGTGTCGATAAACGGAAGCGATCACACAGACATAAGGCTCGTACAGCGCGGCGATCTCGGGCATGCGATAGCGGATGCCCGCGTAGTGCTCGCTCGCGATCTCGCCGTCCATGTTGATGCAGGCGAGGATCGGCCGATTGCTCTCCTTCGACAGCGCGACGGCGTCTTCCCACGTGCGCTGGAACGTAATGAGCACGGGCTTCTTCCAGTCGGCTTCGGTCGGCGCGTACCACATCTGTTCACGCGAGACGCCCGCAACCTGGGATTCGGTGCTGCGCACCCCGAAGATGCCGAGGAGCGTCATCGCAACCAGAGAGGCCGCAGCGAAGGATCGGCGTCGCTTGGCGGACTTGGCGCTGTCGGCGTCGAGGATGCGGTTTCGGGCGGGCGTCAGATGCGTCATCTTGGGTACCTGGATCGCTTTCGAAGGAAGTTGTCGAATCCGGGGGAGCGGCGCGCTCGATCCCGGTCTGGAGTTTCGCCACATATACGGTCTGGATGGCGCGACGTTCGCAATAGCGGTCACGCCTCTTCGGCAGAGTATCGGGCGCGGTTTGTTCTTGCAAGAACGGGACCGTGAGCCCGACTCTGCCTTGAACCGGCCTTGGCCACCGTGTACTCTGGCCCGCTTACCTCACTGAGAGCAGGGACTTCCCGTGACCCCCGATACCGCCGCCGTACAGGATCAAATCGCCCGCGAGAGTGCGTTTCTCGCGGACGTCGTCAAGCAGGTCGAGGGCGTCATCGTCGGCCAGAAGGCGCTCGTCGACGGCATGCTGATCGGGCTGCTCGCCGATGGACACGTGCTCCTCGAAGGGGTGCCCGGCGTGGCGAAGTCGCTTGCCGTGCAGTCGCTCGCAACGGCACTGGGCGGTAGCTTCCGTCGCATTCAGTTTACACCGGACCTCCTTCCGGCCGACCTCGTCGGTACGCAGGTCTACAACCCCAAATCGGGGGAGTGGACGGTGCGCGAGGGGCCGGTGTTCGGGAACTTCGTGCTCGCCGATGAAATCAACCGCGCGCCCGCGAAGGTGCAGTCGGCGCTGCTCGAAGCGATGCAGGAGCGTCAGGTCACGCTCGCGGGCGAGACGCGACGCCTCCCGAATCCGTTCCTCGTGCTCGCGACGCAGAACCCGGTCGAGCAGGACGGCACGTACGCGCTGCCCGAGGCGCAGGCCGACCGCTTCATGCTGAAACTCGTCGTCGGGTATCCCACGAAGGACGAGGAGATGCAGATCGTCGAGCGCATGGCGACCACCGGCGCGAAGCCGAAGGTCGAGGTGGTCGCGTCGCCCGAGCAGGTGCTGGCCGCGCGCGAACGACTCGACGACGTGTTCGTCGATCCGAAGTTGCTGCGCTACGTCGTCGAGGTCGTCTCCGCCACGCGCGAGCCGGCCACGCATGGGCTCGCCGACATCGAGCGGCTCGTGATGTTCGGCGCGTCGCCGCGCGCATCGATCGCGCTCACGCAAGCCGGGCGCGCGCGCGCGTTCCTCGAAGGGCGCGGCTTCGTGACGCCGCACGACATCAAGGCCGTCGGCATGGACGTCCTGCGCCATCGCGTCATCACGTCGTACGAAGCCGAGGCCGAAGGCGTGAACTCGGAATTCGTCATCCGACGCGTGTTCGACACCGTTCCCGTGCCGTAGTCGCGGAGATCCGATGGCCGAGGATCGCCAGAGCGAAGAGCTTGCCGAGATCCTGCACGAAGTCCGTCGCATCGAGGTGCACACGAAGCGCCTCGTGAACGGAGTCATGGCGGGCAGCTACAACTCCGTGTTCCGCGGCTCGGGCATCGAGTTCGACGAGGTGCGCGAGTACGTCGACGGCGACGACCCGCGATCGGTGGACTGGAACGTGACGGCGCGTGTCGGGAAGCCGTACATCAAGCGCTATGTCGAAGAGCGCGACCTGCACGTGTTCTTCGTGTTCGACCTGTCGTCGTCGATGGATGGCGGGCTCGGCGCGTGGTCGGCTCGGCAGACCGCGGCGCGCGTCTGCGCGTGCCTCGGACTGAGCGCGACGGCCAACAACGACAAGGTCGGGTTGATCGCGTTCGGCGAGCGCGTCGAGAAGTTCGTGCCGCTCGACAAGGGCGCGTCGCACATGTTGCGCATCGTACGCGATTGCCTCGCGCTGCGCGCATCGACGCCACATGGGAACCTCGTCGCCGGCCTCGATTACGCATCGCGTGCCGTGCGTCGACGTTCGGTGATGTTCGTCGTGTCGGACTTCCTCGGCGACGGTTGGCGCGACGCGATGACGAACTGCGGTCGACGCCACGACGTGACGGCGATCCGTGTGCTTGCTCCGGAGTTGTCGCCCGAGCGCTTCGAGCGGCTCCGGGCCGGCATGATGCGTCTGCGCGATCCGCAGACGGGCGCCGCTCGACGCGTCGATTGGCGGAGCCGTCGTGTGCGTGCGGCCTACGCCGAACGCGTCGCCGCGTGGGATGCGCGCGTGCATGCGGATCTGCGTCGTGCGCAGGTCGAGTGCCTGGACGTTCCCGTGCCGGTCGTCGCGAAGCCCGATTCGGTCGTGCGTCCGATTCTCGAGTACTTTCGCATGCGCGAGATGCGGCGGTTCCAGCCATGAGGGCGTCGACGAACATGCGATGCCGCGCGACAATGCTCGTGGCGGCGCTCGCGACGGCGCTCGCGCTGACGATGGGGATCACGGGCCGCGTCTTCGCCGAGGGCGAGCCGTCGATCCCCGACGTCGAGCTCGAGGTGCGTGTCGAACCGTCGGTCACCACGGTCGAGTACGGCGTCGCGTTTCGCGTCACGATCGTGCGGGTGTGGCACCAGGCGTTCGACGTCCAAGAGGCGAGCCTCGATGCCCTCGAGCCGCTCGAAGCCGTGCCTCTGACGACGACGCGAAGGAACAACGAGACGCACGTCGAAGAGACGCTGGTGTTCGAGTGTCGCTCGTTCGAGGCGGGAACGCTTTCGATGCCGCCGCCGCTCTTGATCGCGACCGATACGGATACCGGCGAGCAGCGCGTGGCGTTCGGCGACGAGTGGACGCTCGAAGTGCAGTCGTCGCTGCCGGCGGAGAATCCCGGTGCGATCGAGCTTCCGAGCGGCATGCTCGCGAAGCCGCGTCCGTGGCTGCCGTGGGTCGTTCGCGGGGCTGCGGCGCTCGTCGTGTTCGGCATCGCCGGCATGATGACGTGGCGCACGATGCGCAAGGCGCGACGTCGTCGCGACGAGGAGGCCGCGCGCGCGATTCGGGAGCGCCCGGCGTCTCCCTACGAGAAGGCTGCTGCGCAGCTCGCGGAGCTTCGACAACGCGATCCGTCGCCTGACGACGCGACGGCGCTCGAGTCGTGGGCGCTCGATGCCTCGCACTTGCTGCGCGATTATCTGCGGGACGGATTCGACGCGCTCCACGAAGCGACGACGACCGAAGAGTTCCTCGCCGAAGCGCGCGCGAGCGACCGAATCGATGCGTCGCAGCGAGAACGTCTCGGCGGCTACTTCACCCGATGCGACGCGGCGATGTTCGGCAATCGCGGGTTCGATGCCGACGGGCGACGGCAGTTGCTCGACCGCGCTGCGGATCTCCTCGAGGCGACGCGATCGCGAGCGTCGGATGGCGCGCGGCAAGCGGATGCGGGCGCGGGCACGGCGGACACCGAGTCCGGCGCGGCGAACGGGAACGGCTCCTCTCGGGAGGCGGGCTCGTGAACGCGTGGTTCGAATCGTGGACCGGTTATCGTCTGGCCGAGCCGGGTTGGCTCGCGCTCCTGGCTCTGCTGCCGATCGTCTGGATCGTGCGCTATCGGCTTGCGGGGGCTGCGGTGCTGTTCGCGCCGTTGGCGTTGTTCCGCGGACGGTCCGAGGGCACGGCGAGCGAGAGCGCGCCGAGCCTCGATGCGTTGCCGCGGTCGTGGCGCGAGCGAGGGCTCGTGTTCCCGTTGGCGCTCGAGGCAGTCGGCGTCTCGCTCGTGGTGGTCGCGCTCGCGCGGCCGGTCGAACGCGTGCCGCTTCCGCTCGAGACCGAAGGGATCGACATCTTGATGTGTCTCGACGTGTCGTCGTCGATGACCGCGAACGATCTCGATCCGCGGCGCACGCGACTCGACGTCACCAAGGAAGCCGCGGCGCGCTTCGCGCTCGCGCGCGAGGACGATCGCATCGGCTTCATCTGCTTCGCGCGGTATCCGGATCTGCGGTGTCCGTTGACACTCGATCACGACGCCGTCGCGAAGCTGCTCGCCGGGGTCGATCTCGTCGAACACGAAGGTCCCGAGGACGCGACGGGGATCGGCACCGCGATC
>JAUIME010000290.1 GCA_030433195.1 bacterium | reverse complement strand
GTGGCTCGATCGGGCTCGTTCTCGACGATGCGCAAGACACCTCCGAGATCACCTTCGAAATCCGGTAGCTAGCAGACACGCACGCCCCACTCGCGATTCGGTGCCCGGCCGGCTTCCTGGCTGCCGGGCGCCGAATCAGCGGAGCGCGCGACGCATCATTTCGTCGAATCGCTCCTTGCCGGCGGCCCCGTGCTGCCGCTCGACGATCTCGCCCTTCTCGTCGAGCGCGAGCGTCACGGGGATCGGACCGGGGATCTCGAAGCGATCGTTGATGGCTTCGTAGTCGTCGGCATCGTAGACGAGGATCGGTACCTCCATCCCCTTCTCGGCCGCGAACGCTTCGAGCTTTCCGCGCACGGTGTCCCGAGTTTCGCCGGGAATCATGAGGTCGTACGAGACGGTCACGACGTTCCCGCCCTGATCCGCGAACTCGTCGGCCGTCTCGAAGAGTTCGGGCAGCTCGGCGACGCACGGCGCGCACCAAATCGCCCAGAAGTTGAGCAAGACACCCTTCCCACGGTATTCCGCGAGCGCGGCATCGAGCCCTTCGAGGTCGACGAACCGAATGTCCGCCTCGAAGCCGGCCGCGTCGTTTCGCGCGTCGTCGTCCTGCGCCCCACCGCCGCACGCGACGACGATCAGTACACACGCGACCCACGTGAGCGCCACCATGGTTCCACGCATTCCGTTCACCATCGTCTCTGAGCCCCTCTCGAACCGAGTTTCCATGAAAGAACCCGACGAGGGACCTTGGCACGGCCCCCGTCGGGCACGTAAATCATGATCGAACGATACCCGAACCGGGTATCAGCGTTTGATGCTTCAACCATAGGGCTTCGTCGACTTCGTCTCGACCGCCTTCGAGGCGAGCAGGCTCTTCACCGCATCGCGCACGTAGTGCGTCGTCGACTCACCCTTCTGGCCTCGCGGATCGTCATCGAGCGCGCCCGAATAGGCGAGCGTTCCGTCGGCCGCGATCACGAAGCAATGGGGCGTCGTCTTCGCTCCGAATCGATCGGTGATCTTGTTGCCGTGATCGACGTAGAGCGGGTAGGCGATCCCCTCCTTCTCCTTGTGCTTGCGGATCCGAGCGTACCCGTCGGCTTTGTCCGTGAGCTCTCGCTGGTTCGCCGCGATCCCGATCAGCGCGACCTTGTCGCTCTTGCCCGCGAAATCTTCGTGGAGCTTCGCGAACTTCGGCTCGGCCGGCTTCATGTACGGGCATGAATCCGACCAGAAGGCCACGACGACGACCTTGCCACGGAGATCCTTGAACGTCGTCGTGTTGCCGTCGATGTCGACGAGCTCGACCTTGCCCGGCACCTTCTTGCCGAGCTCGAACGTTTTCGACGCGTTCTCGCCGCTACCGAGCGCATCCTGTTGCGCCACGGCCGGCCCACCGGCGACGAGCGCGAGGCACGCCGCCAGTATCAAGCTTCGCATGGTTTCCACTCCTTCTCTCTTGGATCCGTGAGGATCCGACAGGGTTCGAAACGCGATCGGACCCGACCATCGAGCCCGTCGCCCCCCTCCCCGCGGCCCACCGAAAGGCCGGTGCCACGAGGCAGAAGTACTTGTCGTAACATCCTCTTCGACTCTACGAGTCGGGCGGATGCCCTCCTCCGCAAGAAAGCTCGGCAGACCGCCGGATTCCGTTCGATTCCCGCCGCAGGCGCCTCGTGCTACCGCGCTGCGATTCGATCGATCCCGACGTCGACGGGGAAGTTTCTCAGGATTTCTCGGCTGCAACCTCAAGTCCCGCTCGCGACTGCCGACAATCCCGTGCTGCCGCTGACCCAAACCCGTCCCCCCGGGTCCTGAGCCGTGCTCCGCGGTCGTGGGACCTCGCCCGCCCTCACTCCGAGCAGCTATGACAAACGCCCCCAATCCCGCTGAATCCACCGACACCGTGATCACGTTGGGCGAATCGCTCGACATCTCCACCGTCACGGACCTCAAGACCGAGCTCACGCACGCCCTCGATCTCGCCGGACCGATCACTCTCGATCCGACGCAAGTCGAGCGAGCCGATACCGCGAGCCTCCAGCTCTTGGTGTCTTTCCTGCTCGAAGCTCGCCGCGCCGGTGTTCCCGTCAACGTCCTGCCGGGTACCGACGCCTTCGGCGAAGCGGTCACTCTCCTCGGACTCGGTGAGATCCTCGCCGGGCCCGCCGCTACGCCCTGAATCCCCGCGTAACGAGGCGGGAGCTCCGCGTTCCCGCGCGCCACATCCCCACACCCTCCATCAGAGAGCCCTGACAACATGGCCAAGATTCTCGCTGTCGACGACTCCGTCTCGATTCGCCAGATGGTCGAGTTCACGCTCAAGAGCGCTGGACACGAAGTCGTCCTCGCAACGGACGGAACGGAAGCCCTCGACGTCGCCAAGACACGCTCGGTCGACCTCGTGCTCACGGACGTGAACATGCCGCAGATGGACGGCATCACGCTGATCCGAGAGTTGCGCGGACTCGCGACCTACAAGTTCACGCCGATGTTGATGCTGACGACCGAATCGAGCCCCGAGAAGAAACAACAGGGTAAGGCGGCCGGTGCCACCGGCTGGATCGTCAAGCCCTTCAACCCGGACCAGCTCGTCGCGACCATCGCCCGCGTGATCGGATAAGCGCATGTCGATCGACCTATCCCAATTCCACCAGTCGTTCTTCGAAGAGAGCTCGGAGCGTCTCCAAGAGATGGAGACCGCACTGCTCGCCCTCGATCCGGCGGCGCCCGACGAAGAGTTGATCAACACGATCTTCCGCTCGGCGCACTCGATCAAGGGAGCTGCCGGTACGTTCGGCTTCACCGACATCGGTGAGTTCACACACCTGCTCGAGACCCTGCTCGAAGAAGTGCGCGAGGCCTCGCGCACGATCGACGACGACGCGGTGTCGACCCTTCTCGAGTCGGTCGACTGCTTGAAGGTCCTGCTCGACGCGGAACGCGACGGAACCGACAAAGACCACGAGCAGATCGACACCCTCGCTCAGGCTCTTCGCGAGCTCATCGAAGGCGAAGGGGCCGGCGGCGATCCCGCGCCGGTCACCGACGAAGGCGCCGCGCCGGCCGAACCCGCCGCTCCCGACGAGGCCTGCTTCGAGGTCCGGTTCGCCCCGCACACGCAGCTCCTCATCACCGGCAACGAGCCGATTCGGTTGATTCGGGAGCTCGGTCGCAACGCGACCGCGACGGCGCAGGTCCATCCCGCGACGATCCCCGCGTTCGCGTCGCTCGACCCCGTCGAATGCCACCTCGCGTGGACGATCCGCGTACAAGGCGACGTCACCGAAGAAGCGATCCGCGAGGTCTTCGAGTGGGTCGAGGACGAATGCGACCTCGAGGTCGAGAACCTCACGGCGGCCGCGCCGACCGACGCGAACGACACGAAGGACGAGACCGACTCGGCAGCCGCGCCGACACCGGCATCCGAAGCGGCCCCCGCCGAGACGCCGGTCGAAAGCGCCCCCGAAACCGCGGTCGCCGAACCTTCCGCGACGCCGGTCTCGGATCCGGCACCGGCTCCCGACAAGGCTCCGGTTGCCGAGAAGGCGGCGAAGCCGGCCGCCCCGACCGACGCGAAGAAGGCCGCACCGAAAGCCCCCGCTTCCGCGTCCGCGCCTTCCAAACCCAAAGAAACTTCGATCCGCGTGGGGATCGAGAAGATCGACGACATCATCAACATCGTCGGCGAACTCGTCATCACGCAGAGCATGCTCTCCGAAGTCGGCGAAGACTTCGACATGAGCCGCATCGAGAATCTCAAGAGCGGCCTCGTCCAGCTCCAGCGCAACACGCGCGATCTTCAAGAAGCCGCGATGCGCATCCGCATGCTTCCGATCGGATTCGCGTTCCAGCGTTTCCCGCGCATGGTCCGCGATCTCGCGAAGAAGCTCGGCAAGCAGATCCGGCTCGAGCTGTCGGGCGAACAGACCGAACTCGACAAGACGGTCATGGAGCAGATCGGCGACCCGCTCGTTCACATCGTGCGCAACGCCGTCGACCATGCCATCGAGCTTCCGGACGAACGCACCGCGTCGGGCAAGAACCCCGAAGGCACCATCCACCTGAGCGCCTCGCATCAGGGCGGCAACATCCTCATCCAGATCTCGGACGACGGTCGCGGGCTCGACACCGAGAAGATCCTCGGCAAAGCCATCGAACGCGGCTTGGTCGACCCGAGCGAAGCCTCCGAGCTCGACGAGTCGGCGATCTTCCGACTGATCTTCGCACCCGGATTCTCGACGGCCGAGGCCGTGAGCGATCTCTCGGGCCGCGGGGTCGGCATGGACGTCGTCCGCAGGAACATCAAAGAGCTCGGCGGCTCGGTCGACGTGCATTCGGAGCTCGGCAAGGGCACGAAGATCACGATCAGCCTTCCGCTGACGCTCGCGATCCTCGACGGGCAACTCGTTCGAGTCGGCGACCAGATCTACGTCGTGCCGCTCGTTTCGATCGTCGAATCGCTGCAAATCGCCGCGGACAACTACAACCGCATCGGGCGAAACGGCGAGGTCTACAACATCCGCAACGAGTACATCCAAATCGTCCGTCTTCACGACGCGTTCGGCATCCCGACGTCGTCGGACGACATCATGGGCAAGCTCATGGTGGTCGTCGAGGACAACAGCGGAAAGGCCGGCATCGTCGTCGACGATCTGCTCGCGCAGCAACAGGTCGTCATCAAGAGCCTCGAAACGAACTTCCAGAAGGTGCTCGGCCTCGCGGGCGCCACGATTCTCGGTGACGGTACCGTCGCCCTCATCATCGACGTCGAAGGCCTCATCCGCCTCTCGAAAACCACACCCCACAAGACCCCACGAGCCGCAAGCACCGAAGAACCGGCTGCCGAAGGAGGTGCCGAATGACCCCACCCGTTTCACCCGAAGATCGGCTCGACAACCGAACCGACGCGGGACAACAGTTCTTGACCTTCCACTTGCGCGAAGAGGAATACGGTGTCGACATCCTCTGCGTACAGGAAATCAAGGGCTGGGACCAAGTCACGCAGATCCCGAACATGCCCGAGTACGTGAAGGGCGTGATCAACCTGCGCGGTGCGATCATCCCGCTGATCGACCTTCGTCTCCGCTTCGGTCTCGAAGAAGTGGAGTACGGACCGACCACCGTCGTCATCGTTCTGAAGGTCGAGAGCGACGGACGGGAGCGCACCTTCGGCATCGTCGTCGATGCCGTTTCGGACGTCTACGACGTGACCGACGACCAGCTCAACCCGCCGCCCGACCTCGGGTCGGCGATCAACGTCAACTACGTGTCGGGTCTCGCCGCCGTCGAAGAGAAGATGCTCATCCTCCTCGACGCCGAGCGACTCGTCACCGACGAAGCCCTGACTCGCTCCGTCGACCCCAGCGAAGCGACCGTATAGATCCTCCCCTCTACAATCTCCCTCTCAGTACCCCATGCCCCCACGGAGACACGTCATGTCCGAGAAAGACAGCGATAACCAAGTTCATGAACTGCGGGAGGAACTCACCCGGCTCCGCTCCGCCGTCGACAACGCCGTGACCCCCAACATGATGATCAACCGCGACCTCGAGATCATCAGCGCGAACAAGGCGACCGTCGACCTCCTCCGCAAGCACGAAGCCACGCTTCAGCAGAAGTACCCGGGCTTCGCCGTCGAGAAGCTGATCGGCGCCTGCATCGACATGTTCCACGCGGACCCCGCCTTCCAGCGCAAGCTGCTGTCGGATCCGTCGAACCTTCCGCATACCGCCGACATCCAGGTCGGACCGCTCACGTTCCAGATCAACGTGACCGCGATCATGGACGACGAAGGCAACTACATCGGCAACAACCTCGAGTGGTCGGACGTCGCCGCCCAGCGCGAGCACGAGCGCGAGGTTGCGCGTCTGCGATCCGCGATCGAAGGACTGCAGACCAACCTCATGATCGCCGACATGGACGGCAACATCGTCTACCTGAACCCGGCCGTCGCGAGCATGTTCCGCCGCCGCGAAGCCGAGATCCGACAGATCTTCCCCGGCTTCGCCGTCGACTCGCTGATCGGTACGAACTACGACTCGTTCCACAAGAACCCGGCACACCAGCGCGCGCTCCTGAGCGACGTTTCGAAGCTTCCGGCCAGCTCCGAGATCAAGCTCGGCGGCCTCTGGTTCGAAGTGAACGCGACCGCCATCCTCGACGAGAACGGCGACTGGATGGGGAACGCCGTCGAATGGCGTGACCGCACCGAAGAGAAAGACGCGGAGCAGCAGATCGCGAGCCTGATCGACAACGCGACGAAGGGCCACCTCGACGAGCGAGTCGACGCCGAAGCCTACAGCGGCTTCATGCGCTTGGTCGGCGATGGCGTCAACGCCCTCATGGATGCCGTCGTCACGCCGCTTCGCGCGGCCGGCGGGACCATCGAAAAGCTCGCCCAGGGCGACCTGCGCGAACGCATGGAAGGCAACTTCGAAGGCGAGTTCAAGCGACTGCAGACCTCGATCAACGAATCGATGGACAACCTCGCGAAGCTCGTCGACGAGATCAGCGAGTCCGCCGACACGATCACGTCTTCGTCGGCCGAGCTCAGCGAAGGCAACACGGCGCTGAGCCAGCGCACCGAAGAGCAGGCCTCTTCGCTGGAAGAGACGGCCTCGAGCCTCGAAGAGCTCACCGGCACGGTCCAGCAGAACGCCGCGAACGCCGGTGAAGCGAACCAGCTTGCCTCGGGAGCCCGTGACCAGGCCGAGAAGGG
>JAUIME010000289.1 GCA_030433195.1 bacterium | reverse complement strand
CTCGCGCTTCGGTCGTCGTGAGGTAGTCCGAGAGAGCGTTCGCCACCTCGCCGGCGTCGCGCGGTCGCGCCTCACGCGCGGCGGATAGACAGCGCTCGACGAGCTCGATGAGAGCACGGTCGGCCGCGCACGAGTGCAGTCTCTCGAGGGCCCGCTCGGTGTCGGCGGCGGCCGCGGCTTCGATCGGGTGCAGCTCGGACTCTTCGAACGGCGCGACGCCGGTCAGGATCTCGAGCAGGATGGCGCCGAGCGCGAACACGTCGGCCCGCTCGTCGACGTCGGCGAGGCGCCCCTGCGCTTGCTCGGGCGGCATGTACGCGGGCGATCCGAGCACGGATCCGGCGATCGAACCGTCGATCGGGACGGGCGAGTCGCCGCCGCTTCCCGAGTCGGCCTCCGTGCGCACCGTGCGGATCACGGACTCGCGCGCGTCGGGCTGCGGATCGTCGGTTTCGACGTCGCGTGTGAGCACCTTCGCGAGACCCCAATCGACGATCTGGACTTCCCCGAACTTCCCGACCATGACGTTGGCGGGCTTGAGATCGCGATGGATGACGCCGCGCGCGTGGGCGTACGCGACGGTCTGGCAGACACGCTCGAAGATCGCGACCCACTCCGCGCGCTGCCGCGCCGAGGCCTCCCGCTCTTCCTCGAGGAGCTCGGCGAGGGTGCGTCCCTTCACGAGCTTCATCGCGAAGTACGGGCGCCCATCCGCGATGCGTCCGAGGTCGTACACCGGGACGATACCGGGATGCTGGAGTTGTCCGCCGATCTGCGCCTCTTCGACGAATCGCCGTTCGATGCGCGCGCGACCCGCGTGCACGTCGAGCAGTACCTTCACGGCCATTTCACGCCGCAGGCTGCGATCGCGGACGCGCAGCACCTTGCCCATGCCGCCTCGCGCGATTTCGTCGATCACTTCGTAGTCGCCGGCACCCGTCGCGAAGTCGAGAGTTTCGTCCGCGGGCTCGGTCATCGCAGGATCCTCCTCGTGGGGCGGGGTCGGCGGACAGCTTCCGTCGCATCGCCTGGCGTTCCCGCCGTCTGCAGGGTCCCATCCGCGCGCCGCTCGCGCGAGCCTCGGCTTGACGCGAGAGCGTGGGCGGGACATGCTGACCGCGTTCGCCGTGGGCGCGTCACCGCGGCTCGATCACGAACGAAGACGAGGAGGCGACGATCATGCAGATGCAACCCCCGGGGCCGGCCCACGAGAAGATCGCGCGGTTGGCCGGTGAGTGGACCGGTCAAGAGACCATGGCCCCGTCGCCGTGGGATCCCGCGGGCGGGACGGCGGCCGGCCGCGTCACGAACCGCGTCGCGCTCGACGGTTTCATCGTCGTGCAAGACTACGAGCAGGTCCGCGACGGCAAGACGACGTTCCGCGGTCACGGCGTCTTCTCGTACGACTCGCAGCAGGGGCACTACGTCCTGCATTGGTGGGATTCGCTCGGGATGGCGCCGAACGTGTTCATCGGGAGCTTCGACGGTGATACGTGCGCGATGACCGCGACGGGGCCGATGGGGCATACGCGCGCCACGTTCACGCTCGGCGACGACTCCTACGACTTCACGATGGAGCTGTCGATGAACGGTTCCGACTGGAAGCTGCTCATGAACGGGACGTACTCGCGCTGAGCGTTCGTTGCGACCGCGGTGAGACCGCGCCCGACGATTCGTCGCCGGTCGCGGGAGCCGAGGGCTGCGGGATCGGTCGGCCGAGGGCGAACGCGTAGGCGCGCTGCGTCGCATCGACGATTCGTTCGGTGTCATAGAGATTCTTCACCTTCTCGCGACCGGCGCGTCCCATGCGAGCCGCGCGCGCGGGGTCGTCGAGCAAACGGACGATTGCGGCTTCGACGTCGCGTGCGTCGCGCGCGGCGAGATCGCCGTCGACCCCGTCGTCGACCACGCATCGGATGGACGGGAGATCGCCGGCCACGACGGTCTTGCCGAGTGCCCAAGCTTCGACGTAGACGCCCCCGAAGCTCTCGCCGCTCGACGGCATGCACAAGAACTCGCAGCCGGCGAGCGCCGCGGTCTTCTCTTCGAGATCGAGGGTTCCGAGATTGCGGACGCGCGGATCGGTGCACGCCGCGAAGGCCGCGCGGGATTCGTCGCTGTCGACGCCGGCGAAGACGAGATTCACGTCGGGGTGACGCGCGAGGACCCCGGGCGCGGCGGCGAGCGTTTCGCGCCATCCCTTGTGATCGACCTTGCGTCCGAGGTAGAGAACGTAGGGCCGATCGAGGCCGTGCCGAGCGCGGAACGCATCGACGTCGGCGCGCTCGTCGAGGATCGGTCCGATTCCCGTGAGGAAGACGCGTTCGCGGGTGACGCCTTTCTGCTCGACCAACACGTCTCGTTCGTACTCGGTGAGGGCGATCACCGCGTCGGCTTCGCGATAAAGCGCTGCGTAGTGGGCGTGCTCGTCACCGTCCCATCCGGGATGGTGGAGAGACGTGATGACGAACGGCGCCGCGCAATGCCGTGCGTAGTCGTGGGCCGCGGTCGCGAAGAACTCGCAGCCGATGCGGATTCCATGCACGAGATCGGGCGTCGGTCCCGCCGCGCGTTCGAAGTCGCGCCGCATCGCGCGTGCGATCGCCCGGATCGCGCCTCCCCGTCGCCGCGGCGGGGCGTGCCGATACGTCGCGACGCTCGGGAGCATGCGGAGTTTCGTCCGCAACGAGTATCCGAGCCGCTCGACGGGAACGCCGTCTCGTTCGTAGCTCATCGGCTTGTCGCAGCTCAGCGTCGAGCCGAGGAGCCAGTCGCGGCGCATGCGCGTCCACTGGGTCACGGCGCGTACGTCGTGGCCGCGTCTCACCATTCGTTTGGCGATCTCGTGCAGGTGAACTTCGCCGCCACCGAGCGCGGGCGGGTAGAGAAGGGACGCGAACAGGAACCTCATCGCGCGGTTCCCGTTGTCGGAGCGGATTCTGGCGGGTCGAATTCGTGGACCGTGCCGACGGTCTCGAGCGACGCGACGAGCCGTCGAGGCGACTCGGTCGTGACGGGATGGCCGAGCGCTTCGAGTCGCGAGAGGTCACGCCGTCGCGCGACGACCGCGGGATCGGTCGATCCTCGCGTCGGTGATACGACGGCGCATCGGGTCGGATCTTCGAGGAGCGCCGCGAGCATCGAGTCGAGCGCTCCGCGCGCGATCGTCGCGCCGCGCGGGATCATCGCGAGCGAATCGCTCCACTCTGAA
Organism: bacterium; assembly: GCA_030433195.1. GTDB lineage: Bacteria > Planctomycetota > JACOTG01 > JACOTG01 > JAUIME01 > JAUIME01. The sequence continues at coordinate 3,520 of JAUIME010000289.1, read as the reverse complement.
GCAGGGTCGCGCGCGAGTTCGTCCGACAGCGACCGGATACGTTCGTCGGACGTATCGACGGCATGCGAATCCGTCGACGAGACGAGACACTCCCAGTCGGTCCAGGTCTGCGCGCGCAGCGACGCGAGGGTGCGGGCGAGGTCCGCGTTCGACGATTCGCCCGTGAGCGTGATCGTGACGGTCGGAACGCGGTAGCGCCGGTCGTCGTCGCGCGGTCGGTAGACGCCCGGACATCGGTCGGCCGCGATGTCGCGGGTTCGAGCCACACCGCCGACGCGATCGCTGCGCTGGGCGGGCTCTTCGGGTTCTTGATGCAGTCCGAGGGCCGCGTCGATCGGCAGGAACCAATACCCGCGAGTTTGCAGGCGATAGCCGAACTCGCCGTCCTCGAACCCCCAGTGCTCGAAGTCCTCGCAGAAGCCGCCGACTTCGTCGAACGCGGACCGCGTGAAGGCGAAGGTCGCGCCGACGACGCATCGATAGGGATGCGCGTCACGCTTCAGTCGGTCGGTCGCGGCGTACACGTCGAGGCGCCAGTCGTAGGTCCCGCCGGCGTCGCGGAATCGATCGAACTTGGGGTTGTCGCAAACGACGCGTGGCAGCGCGTCGAGCAGGCTCGCGTCTTCGAGGAGGTCTGCGTCGGTGACCCCGCTCGCGTCGACGAATCGTCGCAAGCCGAGGAACACCGCGCGGTCGGTCGCCGCGAAGCCGCGCATGTACGATTCGACGAGCCGAGGGGTCGGCAGCACGTCGCAGTCGAGGAGCACGATCGGCTCGTGCGAAGCGGCGCGGATCGCCAAGTTGCGGACCGCCGAGAGTCGGTAACCGCGGTCTTCTTGACGCACGTGCCGGAGGTGAAGTCGCGTCGCGTACGAGCGGAGGACGTCTTCGACGCCGTCGGAACTCCCGTCGTCGGCAATGACGACCTCGATTTGATCGCGTGGCCAGGTCTGGTGCGTGAGCGCCGCGAGAGTCCGCGCGAGCAAACGCTTTCGGTTGTAGACGGGGATCACGATCGATACCGGAGCAGGGCGATCGAGTGTTTCGGGGATTCGGGCTTCGATCCAGTCGGTGTCGTTGCCGGGGCCGGCAGGCGCGCGGCGTGCCGAGCCCGCGTGCGAGACGCGGGCCGCCTCGACTTCGGGGAGCGAGTGAGCCACGGGTGCGTTCCCTCTCTTCGTTCCGGTGTCACGGGGACTGGGGCGACGGGTCCGGACCGCTCCCAGCAGGGTCCTTGCCTGCAAGAACTTTCGGCATTCCGCGGCTCGCGCTTGACCGGTGTGCCCATGGGACGGCACCGCAAGAGGGTCGATGGACTCGCGGAAGCGACAGGGAGGCCGCGAGGTGCGGCACCGAGGCGCAGGAGAGGGGCGCAGGGAGAGAGACGAGACTTCTAGGATCGGACCGCGGCCCGACCCTCGCGCCGCGGTCTTGGCCGCGGCCGCGAGGGGTCGGTCAGCCCCGTGTGCCGGAGCGTCTCGCTACCGAATGATTCGCCTTTTTGGGCGGCTCGATGGCCCGCATGATGTCGCTGGCCGAGAGCACGCCGATGAGCGTCCCCTCGTCGTCCGTGACGAAGACGCGGTGAACGCGCTCGTTGGTCATGAATCGCACCGCGCGCTCGATGCCGAGGTCGTCGTGCACCGAGAGCACTCGCGGCGTCATGATCTGTTCGACCCTCAAATCGTTGAGGCGCTCGAGGTAGAGGTCGCTGATCCCGACTTCACGGCGCAGATCGCGGAGCTCCTGATGCAGGAGATCCGTGGTGTCTTCTACCTCGAGGTGGCGCTCCAAGAAACCCGTGAGGTCTCGCAGAGTGAGCACTCCGACCGCTCGTCCGGTTTCGGCGACGACCGGCGCGCCGGAGATCTCGTGGTCCAGGAAGAAGCGTGCGGCGTCTTTCACGGTCGCGTCGGCGGGCAAGCTGTGAACGCGCGGCGTCATGATCTCGCCGACGGTCAGGCCCTGGAATCCGCTGTAGTGCATCGGCTGCTCCTCGTTCGGGGTCCGGTCGCGGAGACTGCCGCGACCCGAACCGGCCTCGACCCGGGCTAGCCTCAGAGATTCGCTTCAATGGTTCTCGCCGCCATCGCCAGCGAACAGTCGAAACGAATTTCTGACGCGCACCACTTACGGGTCCGCATGGGTATTGGCGAGGACGTGACGCAAAGAAGATGCCAGCACCGATGCGCGGCGTCGGTCGGGGGGAGACCGTCCAGCGTGTCACGCGCGTGTGAATCGAGTGTGCCCATTCGCATGAATGTGACGCGACGAGTCCCACGCGTGGATCGGTCGGGGCCTCGTCGCGGTTCCTCGAGCAGGACGCCGGAAAAACGCGTCATCGTCGAGGAAACGGGTTCGGCGCACGAGTTCGCTGCATTCGAGCGAGTCACGGCGAAGGGGGGGGCCCGTGGTCGAATGTCGCGGTGCGACGCGCTGACTCGCGAGCGGTACAGCGCTTGCGCTTCGGGCAGGAATCGCGACGTCGCTCGGCTGCGAGCGGCGTCCGCTTTCGTTTCGACCCAGTCTCAGGAGGAGGGACGCGATCCCATGACGACCTTGGCAGAGACGCGCGAGTCGAGCCCGGAAGCCGCACGGCCCGCGGGCGGTCTCGAGCAATTCACGTACGACGACGCGATCAGCCGCGCGTTCCTGATGGTGACCGCCATCTGGGGACTCGTGGCGATGCTCGTCGGAGTCTTCATCGCGGGGCAACTCGCGTTTCCGTCGCTCAACTTCGGAATCCCGTGGTTGAGCTTCGGGCGGTTGCGTCCGATCCACACGAACGCGGCGATCTTCGCGTTCGCAGGGAACGCGATCTTCTGTGCCGTGTACTACTCGACGCAGCGCTTGTGCAAAGCGCGGATGTTCAGCAAGACACTCTCGTGGATCCACTTCTGGGGGTGGCAGGCGATCATCGTGTCGGCGGCGGTCAGCTTGGCGGCCGGCTTCTCGACGTCGAAGGAGTACGCGGAGCTCGAGTGGCCGATCGACATCGCCATCGCGCTGGTGTGGGTCGTCTTCGCGATCAACTTCTTCGGTACGATCTTCAAGCGGCGAGAGCGCCACATGTACGTGGCGCTGTGGTTCTACATCGCAACGATCATCGCCATCGCGGTCTTGCACATCTTCAACAGCCTCGAGGTGCCGGCGAGCTTCCTCAAGAGCTACTCACTCTACGCCGGCGTCCAAGACGCGTTCATGCAGTGGTGGTACGGGCACAACGCGGTGGCCTTCTTCCTCACGACGCCGTTCTTGGGCCTCATGTACTACTTCCTGCCCAAGGCGGCCGAGCGGCCGGTCTACTCGTACCGGCTCAGCATCGTGCACTTCTGGTCGCTGGTCTTCATCTACATCTGGGCCGGACCCCACCACCTGCACTACACGGCGCTTCCGGCGTGGGCTTCCACGCTCGGGATGCTGTTCTCCGTGATGCTGTGGATGCCGTCCTGGGGCGGGATGATCAACGGCCTCTTGACGCTTCGCGGGGCGTGGAACCGCGTGGCCGCCGATCCGATCC
>JAUIME010000288.1 GCA_030433195.1 bacterium | reverse complement strand
ATCGCGCGTGTCGGCGACTACGGGCTGAGCCGGCTCATGAGCGAATCGCGCAACACGCTCTCGTTCGGTCGTGGCACGCCGTACTACATGTCGCCCGAGATGCTCCGCAAGAAGGGCGACAAACGTTCCGACATCTACTCGCTCGGGATCATGCTGTACGAGTGTCTCGCGGGGCAAGTGCCGTTCCGCGGCGAGAGCGAGTGGGAGGTGCTCAAGAAGCACGAAGTCGCCGACGTCGAGTTCCCGAAGACCATTCGCGAGCCGTTCCGCAAGATCATCCGCAAGTGTCTCGCGAAGGATCCCGAGAAGCGCTACGCGTCGGTCCGTGACATGGTCGCCGACTTCCCGGGAGCCGTCGCCGGGTTCGCAGGTGCCGCTCCCTCGGTCGAGGCCGACGCGGCGGGTGCGAGCGCCGGGACGATGCCGCCGCCTTCGGGTGGCCCGTCGAGTTTCGTGCCGCCGCCGCCGCCGATCCGTCGCCCCTCGCGTCGAACGAACCCGCTCGCTCGGGCCGTGTCGCCGTTGTTCGCGACGATCGCCCTCGTTTTCGAGCGGATGCTGTTCGGGCTGCGCCAGGCCGACGACGCCGTCGAAGGGTTCGCCGATCCGGACTCGAAAGCCGAGCGCGCGAAGGCGCGACGGGAGCCGGTGGCCGCGGACGCGATCTTCAAGCGCTACGCGCAGGGCGGCATCATCGGTAACACGTTCCGCATCGCCGGGCTCGCCATCGAGTTTTCGCTGCTCGTCGCTTTCGTGCCCGTCAAGTTCGTGTTCGTGTTTCTCGGGCGCTTGCTCGACTTTCTCGTGAACTTGCCGTTTCGGCTCCTCGGCGTCGCGCTGAAGCTCGTCATCGTCGTCGCCGGATTCTACGCTCTGTTCCTGTTCGTTCGCATCATCTTGCCGTTCAGTCTCGGGATCCTGTTCCCGTTCCGTTGATACGGCTCGCCGGCAAGGCGGACAGGGGGCCGGCGACTCGATCGGATTGTTGCCCGAGGTACCCGTGGATATCGACGCGCTCAAGAGAGGGGACGAAGCCGCCTGGACTCGCGTCGAGGACGAGTACTTCTCTCGCGTCTACTTCTACGTGAAGCGGCAGATCCACGATCACCAGGCGTGCGAGGACATCGTCCAAGACACGTTTCTCGGTGCGATCAGCGCGATCGACGGCTTCGACGAGCGCTACACGTTCGAGCAATTCTTGTTCGGGATCGCCCGCAACAAGGTGATCGACTCGATGCGGCGCCGCAAGCATTCGGCGGTGTCGCTTTCGTCCGGGACCGAAGACGACTCGCGCGCGGGTCTCGAATCGGTGTTGCCGAGCGAGGAGGACGCCCCGAGCCGCGTCGTCCGCGACAACGAGACCACCGCCCGCGAGCGCGCGGTGCTCGTCAAGATTCTGCGGCGACTCGTGCAGAAATACTGGGAGAAGGGCGACTTCCACAAGCTCAAAACCATCGAGCTCGTCTTCCTCGAGGGATCCGCGTACCGCAAGATCTCCGAGGAGCTCGGCCTTCGCGACGAGAAGGCCGTCGCCGGGATCAAGTTCCAGGCGATTCAAGACCTCCAGAAGTTCGCGCTCGCGGAGGATCCGCGCCACTCGCTCTTCTCGGGGCTGTGGCGAGAGAGGCAGGCGCTCCGCTGATGTTCGGCAAGAAGAAAAAGCGAGCGAAGTCCGCCGCGTCGCCACCGCCGGGCGCGTCGTCTCTGACGCGCGACAAGGTCGTCGAGTATCTCGAAGGCGTGCTCGAGGAGGGCGGCGAGGAAGAGCGCTGGATCCGCTCGAAGGTCGAGTCCTCGACCGAGGAGCGGGCGTTCTTCGAGTCCGTCCGCGAAGAGATCGAGACGCAGAATCTCTCGATCTCGCTCGTCTGGCGGCAAGAGCGCATCAGCTGCCCGCACCGCGACCTGCTCGAGGCCCACCACTACGGGTCGCTCTCGGAGGCCGAGTCGGACTTCATCCGCTTCCACGTCGAGCGCGTCGGTTGCGCCTACTGCGCCGCCAACCTCGACGACATCGCGGCCGGCGAGACTCCTCTCGAAGCGGGCCCGATGCGAGACGCCAAGGAAGAGCTTCTGCGCTCGACGGCGGCCTTCCTCGAGCGCCGCTCTCGCTGATCGCGCTGCTGCCGCGCGGCGCGCCGAAGCGGCGGGGCTCCAGGCGGCGGGGCGACCTGAGATTTGCCGGGTTTCTGGCGGAATATCCTGGGGCGCGCCCCGAATGCTCCCGGAAGAGAACAGCGCGCCGCTCGGACCGACCTACCCCGGATCACTTCCGACGCGGGCGACAATCCGGAAGACAATGGAGGTACGAACATGTCGATCTTGAAGAAGCTGGTGTTCATCGGGCTCGCGGTCGTGGTCGCGGGCGTCGTCGTCTCCGCGACGGGCGCGCGCAGCTACGTCGAGACCGCGGCCGGTATCGTGCAGGAAAAGGTGCGCGGCTCGATTCCGCTCGAGTTCGAGATCCGCCGCGCGGAAGAGCTCATCGAAGGGATCGTCCCCGAGATTCGGGCGTGCAAGCGCGTGGTGGCGGAAGAAGAAGTCGCGGTCGAGTATCTTCGCGACGAGATCGCGTCGCTCTCGAAGGAGCAGACGCGAAGCCGTGACGCGATCGACGTGCAGCGCACCGCGCTCACGCGTGACGAGTCGGCCTACTGGTTCGGCGGTCGTCGCTACAGTCACCAAGATCTCGAGATTCAGCTCGAGCACGCGTTCGACGCGTTCAAGGACAACGACATGATGCTCGAGAGCAAGAAGCGCTTGTACGACGCGCGCGTTCAATCGCTGGCCGCCGCGAAGTCGAAGCTCGAGAAGGTGCGCCTCGAGAAGTCGCGTCTCGAGAGCCAGGTGCAGAACCTGCACGCGCAGTTGCGTCAGGTCGAAGCGATGGAAGCGCACTCGAGTCAGTTCGCGTTCGACGATTCGAAGCTCGCCAAGGCGCGCGGTCTGCTCGATCGCTGCAAGCGTAGTCTCGACGTCGCGCAGCGCATGATCGAAAACGACCGTGACTTCGCCGAAGGATTCGTCGCCATCGAGGCGCCTGCCGAGGATCGCGACATCCTGTCCGAGGTCTCGCGCTACTTCGCGACTCGCGAAGGCGAAGCGACCGACCGCCGCATCGCGGTGGCCGATTCGAAGAAGTAGATCGATCGAATGCGGCCGCACCCATCCGGGCGCGTGTCGAGGATCCATGGAGTTTCATGCGGCATCCGTCTTTCGGGGCGGATGCCGCGCTGCGTTTCGGGGCCACGTGACGGGCCTGCGTCAAGCGTGCGGCAGCAGGGACTCGAGCACGGCCGCGAGCTTCAGCGGATCGTGGTACAGGAAGAAGACGTTGTCCGGGCGCGCGTGGCGCTGGAGCGAGTCGATCGAGTCGGGCTGTAGGTAATCGCCACGGATCGCGCGGACGTCCGACTCGAGGTCGTCGACCACGGGTTCCGATTCGAGCCGCTCGAAGTGACTGCGGAGCTCGGTCGGAATCGGCGCGGTGTTGAGGATGACGTGGTCGACCGGGAAACCGAGGTATCGCTCGATCTCTCGCACGTGATCGCGTGCCGTGAAACCGTCGGTCTGACCCGGCTGCGTCATCAGGTTGCAGACGTAGACGACCGGCGCGCCGGACTCGTGAATCGCGGCCGACATCCCTCGGCAGAGCAGAAGCGACGCGATCCCCGTGCGCAGCGAACCCGGACCGATGACGACGAGCTCGGCGGCGCGGATCGCGGCGGCCGAGGGTGGGTACACGGGCGCCGAATGCTCGAGGAAGATCCGCAGGATGCGCGCGCGAGGGCTGCGCCGGATGATCTCCCATTCGCCGACGATCTTCGTGCCCGTCGAGAGGTCGGCGCAGACGTGCGTGCTCGTGGTCGTCGCGGGAAGCACGCGGCCGCGCGTTGCGAGCAACTCGTTCGCACGCTCGATCGCGATCCCGAAATCGCCTTCGATCCGCGCGAGCGCCGCGATGATGTAGTTGCCGAGATTCATCCCCTCGAGGTCGCCTTCGTCGAAGCGATAGTCGAAGAGCTTGCGCATCAGATCGTTCTCGGCGAGGGCGCCGAGGCAGTTGCGCGTGTCGCCCGGTTGCGGGAGCTCCATCGCTTGGCGGATGCGCGCGCTCGATCCCCCGTTGTCGGTGACGCCGACGATCGCCGTGACGTGCGTAGGGCGAGTGCGCAGACCTTCGAGCAGGCGCCGCTGGCCCGAACCCGTGCCGAGCGTCACGATACCGGCGGGAGTCGAGTCGGGGGTCATGGGAAGTCTCGCAAGGCCGGTCCGGCCGGCGGTCTCGGGGACGGGCGCAACGCGCGGTCGAGTATCCAGGGCGGGAAGAGCGCGCTATTATACCAGCGCGTTTTCCCGGAGCAACGCGGCCTGCGAGGCCCTGCGACCGCAACGATCCGAAGCCCCAAACCGACCTGCGAATCCACGAAAGCGAGCGACCGAATGGCGGACGAAGTCGACGAGACCGAGTATCGAACGGCGATTCGCGTGGCGATGATGCCCCGAGACACGAACGCCGCGGGGACGATCTTCGGGGGGGTGATTCTCGGTCACCTCGACCTCGCGGGCGCCATGGAGGCGATGCGGCGGTACCCGTCGCGGCGGTTCGTGACCGTGGCCCTGCACGAGGTGGTGTTCAAGTCGCCCGTCCTCGTCGGGGATCTCGTCAGCTTCCGCACGCGTGTCGTCAAGACGGGGCGAACGTCGATCACGGTCGAGGTTCTCGTCGAAGCGGAGCGCTTCGGACCGGACAACGCCGTCGTTCAGGTGACCGAAGCCGAAGCGGTGTATGTTGCCGTCGACGAGCACCGCAACCCTATCGCCCTCGACGCATGATGCATTCACGCGACGTCGTGTCGAACCGACGCGACACGACGCACGTTCGCGCCCGGCTCGCCTCGGTGCGTCGATCGACGCGCAAACGGCGGAATCCCTGACGATTCCGCCCGAGTACGGTTTTGCCGGTACGTTCGGCATCCCGTTTGTTCCATGGCTCCTCGGGTAAAGAGGAGCAGGATGGACACAAATGGAGGAAGATGCCATGGGGAGTACTGGCCTGCGGGGTCTCTCGATCCCGAAACCCACGAGCATCATCGCGACGCTTTGGTTCCTGACTGTGGTAGCCCTTCCGTGTATGGCTTGGGCGCAGTGTGAAGGACATGGCGACGCCGTGATTCTCATGAAAGGGCGCTGTTCCGCCGAAGAGCCGTTGAAGTTCCGGCTCGCGGGGGCGCCGAACGCGAGATACAAGTTGTTCCTTTCCGAAGGTGGCGGTCCGACGTTCGTCGAGAACCGCGGCCTCTTCTGCCTCGACTTCAACGACTCGCTCGTCGTGCTGAAGGAAGGCACGCTCAATCCCTCGGGATTCAGCGCCGCGTTCAGCGCGGTCCCCGAAGATCCGACGCTCGTCGGACGCTCGCTGTTCTTCCAAGCCGCGATCAAGGATCTGCGCGAGTCGAAGAAGGTGGCGATTTCGAACGCGATCGAGTTCCCGGTCTGCGACGGCTGCTATCCGGTGGATTCGAGGCGAGGCACGATCGAGAGCTTCGAGGCGATCGGCTTCGTCGTGGACGAAGGCGCCTTCCCGAAGAAGGTGTCGATCCGCGTCGCACCGAATGCGAGCCCCGACCAGGCGATCGACACGATGTCGTTCACCTACGATCCCTCGAGCCGTCCGACGTTCCCGATGGTCGCGCCGAGCAACGGCATCCGCATCCTCGACGTGACCGCGGTAGGGAATCACCTCATCGTGAACTTCGCCGTGGATGGGCGGGGTCTCGAGGCGGGGTGTCTCCCCACGAACGTTCGAGTGAAGCTCGCGGCCGGCGTGAGCACGACCGAGAACGTCTTGCACTCGTCGGATCGTGTCCCGATGGAGGTCGGACAGTGGATGAGCCCGTTCGCGATCACGCGAGTCGAGCGAGCACCCCAGGAGACGGAACGATGATGGCGCGTACGATTCTGGTCGCCTGCATCCTCGGATGCCTCGTCGCGACCGCGTCGGCACAGACCGGCGTCTGCGAAGGGCAGGGCAACGCCGCGATGCTCGTCAAAGGACGATGCGTTTCGGGGTACCCGCTGAAGTTCAAGGTCTCGGGGCGTCCCGATGCGAAGTTCGAAGTCTACATGGACTTCGGCCGCGGTCCGACCACCTACGAAGGTGTCGGGGTGTTCTGCCTCGACTTCGGCGACGGCTGGAACTCGATCCACAGCGGTCGCCTGAGTCCGGAAGGCCGTGCGACGTTCTATTGGAATCTTCCCGACGGACCCGACGCGATCGGCCGTCAGGTTTGCTTGCAGATGGCGGTCGAGGATCCGGATGCGCCTCAGGGCGTCGCGATCTCCAACGGCATCTGCTTCGATGTGTGCTCGGAGTGCCCGGGCAGCGATCCGTGTGAAGGCGGCGTGCGTCGCCTCGGTTTCCTCGTCGCGATTCCGGCCGACATCGTCGAGCCGACTCTCGTGCAAGCGCACGTGTTCCGCAAGTCCGACGACGAAGACATGGTCGCGTACCACGACGTGCTGTTCGATCCGAAGGCGCCGCCGGCCTCGTCGTCGTCGTCGGACGGAGCGATGTCGATCCTCAGCGTGAAGCACGTTGCGGGCGACATCGTCGTGCATGCGCTCGTCGATGCATCGGCGTTCGGAGCGGAAGGCCGCTTGCCGCGCCAGACGACACTCCGCGTGTGCGTCGGCGACATCGAAGTCGAGCGTCGGATCCAGGCGTCGTGCTCGACGCCGATCGG
>JAUIME010000287.1 GCA_030433195.1 bacterium | reverse complement strand
CGGCCGGCGGCGTGTACGCACAGTTGTTCCACATCGTGTAGCCGTCTTGCGCGGCCCACGCGACGATCGCATCGCCGATGGCTTGTCCGTGCATGATCGACCGGTCGATCACGTCGGTCGGTTCGACCGCCTCTCGCATGTCGATCCAGAACTGTTCCTGGACTCCGATCGCATCGATCGTGGCAGGCGCACCGTTCGCGAACATCTCGAGCGCCACCACCGCGAGCGCCGTATTGGCGACGGTCGGCCAGTCGTAGCGCATCTTGCGGTCCGTTTCGGGAACGCCCGCGAAACCCTCGAGTTGGCCACCGAGCGAACGGTGCTGCGGCATCCCCGGAACCGTCGCTTCGTAGAGCGCGACCCCTTGGTAGCCGAAGATGCGCGACGCCACCGGAGGCGACAAGCTCTCGTCCCGGACGAGATCGTGGAGGAGTCGGAACCACGTCGCCGGCACCGCCCCATCGATCTTGGAGGCCCGTACCGACTTGGGTTTCGACGAGGATGAATTGCTACATCCGAATGCACCGAGCATCGACAGGCTCAGTAACAGAATCATCCAGGCGTACGACGAAGGGAAGCGAGAAGCTTGCATGGGGATCTCCGTGAAGGGTCTCCGACTCTGCGTGCATCGCCAGTCGAGCACGCGCCGAAGTTGTACCCGCACGCGATGATCCCGTCATGTCGACCTACACGTCGAACGCGTGTCGCGCTTCGTCGTGAGTTCTTGTCATAGGAACGACATGGAACGCGTCGTCGAAATCGCCTCACGCCTGTCGTACAAACATCGGCACGATTCAGTGTCCAGTTCACTGGACACGAGCCACCGAGAGGAAACGCGGCCTGGGGTTCGCGATCGTCGCCGACACCGTCAGACGCGACGTGAGAGCTTGCTCGCATGGTCGGCACGCGACGTGCAGAAGACCGAGGCGAGTCGCAACGAAACCTGTGAAGTGAGTTCCTCCCTGCCGGGGTTGCTTGCCGGCAGTCCGCACCTCATGCCGTATCGGACGTTCTCGCGTAGTCGCCGCGGGAAACGGACGTGGCGTGAGAATCCGAGACCGCGCGGACAAAAGCAGGCGGCGTAAAGCTCACAGCTCGATAATCTCGCCTTTTCCCTTTAATCATCTGAATGCATGAGTCACCTCGGCAGGCACCTTACTCAATCGCGTGAGATGCGTTCCCAAGATGTCGGGTGGCCGCCGACCGGACACCTTCCCGACATCACGCCGCGACGGGATTCGAAGCGTGCGACGCTCTCCCGTCGCGGCATCTCCTACCGGGTAGGACTCGATCAGCGCTTGCTTCGGAGCTCGCTCCCCAACGAAGCGAGGAAGTCCTCGCCCAAGTGCTTTCGGAACACCTCGAGCTGATCCTCGAGCGGGAGCTCGTAGTTCGGATCGGTCCTCTCGCTTCCATCCGGCATCTTCTGCCAGCGTTGTTTCTCGTGTCGTTCGGCGAGTTCTTTCGCGATGGCGTGCAACGAAGCCGACTCTCGCCGGGCGAGGTGATCGACGACTCCCCAAGCGAGTAGCGACGCTTCCTTGTCGAACGAACCACGCGACCAAGCGACGAGCGAAGCGAAATCGATCTCGCGGTCTCGCGTCTTTCGGAGCTCGGCCCGAAGTCGGCGATCCCAGTTCCGATGCTCGGACGCATAGACGAACTCGGCGCGGAACGGGAAGCAGTAGATGCTCCCCTCGACCTCGTTCTCGACGGTCCACGCGAGCCCCTGCTCGAGCCAGAACGGGAGTTGCCCCAGGCGGCGGTGCACCACGGTCTGCGCGAGGCGGTTCACGAGCTCGTTGTCGGCGTTCCACTCTTCTTGACCGGGCACCTCACGAACCCACGCACCGAGTCGCGGCTGCGAGATCACGAATCCGACGAGATCGGCGTCGCTCCCGACGCGGAACCAAGGATGTTGCGCCGCGATGAACTCACGTAGGGATCGGGCATGTTCGAGATCTTGGATTTCGATGATCTCGAGCGGATCTTCGGACGTCGTCACGATCTTCGTCTCGGGATCGCGACGGGCCGACGAATCATCACCGCGCAGGCGCTTGTGTTCTGCAGGGCGCAGGTCGCGCGGCTCGCGTCGAGCGTCGGACGGGCGAGGCGACGACGGTATCGCCGTCGCGTCGTTCGAGGGCAGAATCTGCTCGAGGAAGTCGAGCGTCTTTTGCATGCGCGGCGCATACCGCGACTCGAGTTTGTCCTGCTTGATCTTGGGGCTTGCGTGCACGTAGAGCGTCACCCGATCGGCTTCGAACGTGATCGCCCGATACCCGTGATCGTCGGCCCAAGGCTGGATCTCACCTTCGGTGAGCGCAAACGCCAACACGATCGATGCGAGGATACCCATGGTCTGACCTCCCTTAGCATCCGCCCCGAGCCACGCGGGCGGTCCCGCCGAGGCCTTGTGCCTCGGCGTTGCGTCTCGTCTTCCCGGACGACTTCCGAGACGCAGGCAACGACCGGATCCTTCCCGGGTTCTATCGGTATTCCTGAAAGCACGACCTGAGGAGCTCGTTCGCGGATACCGACCGAACCACCGGATTCACCAAACAGACGGATCCGGCAAGCGTTCGTTGCGAACTTTCTCCTACGCACTCCGGAAGACAGAATTCGAACGTCCGGTCATTCCGAGAGCAAAGTCGTGTCGCCTACCGACATGGACGTCTCTCGACGGGTGGTCGGGTAGGTCGAAAGTTCGATCCGCTCGCGAAAGTGCGATAGCGCGAAGTGAGACGTGTCGACGAGCTCGGGAAGGCTTGCTGCGGCGATGGGAATCGAATCCCAGAGCGTGGAGAACCGAGCCCTCGAAACGCGGACTCGATCAGACTCGAACCGCGGCGCGACTCTCGGCCGCGACGCGGCGGTGGACGAACTGTACGACGACCGACCCTTCACCGACCGCCGAAGCGACGCGTTTGGTCGACTTGCATCGCACGTCACCGACCGCGAACACTCCGGGCATGCTCGTCTCGAACGTCGAAGGATGGGTAGCCTCGGGCCAGCCCGCTTCGCGAAGATCCTCGGCGGACAACGAGTCGCCCGTATGAACGAAACCGTTGTCGTCCATGGCCACGCACCCTTGCAGCCAATCCGTGTTGGCGACCGCTCCGATGAAGACGAAAACGTTCAACACGTCCATCTGGCGCTCGGTACCGTCACGGTTGTCGCTCCCCCGGATGCGTGCGAGTCGACCGTCGCCGTCGAACCGGCGAATCTCCGTGAACGGATGCAGCGTGACGTTCGGCAACGCGTCGATCCGATCGATCAGATAACGCGACATCGAATGGTCGAGGCTCTTCGAGCGAATGAGCACGTGGACGTGCGCGGCACGTTGCGCGAGGTACACCGCGGCCTGGCCGGCCGAGTTTCCCCCGCCGACGATCGCAACGTTCTCGTTCGTACACAAGTCGGCTTCCATGCGCGTCGCCGCGAAGTAGATGCCCTTCCCCTCGAAGCACTTCGCATTCTCGGCCGGGAGCCGTCGATAGTGAACCCCGCACGCCGCGACCACCGCGCGGGCGCGCACCGAGTCGCCCCCTTCGATCTCGAGTCGGAACACCGATCCTTCTCGAACGAGCTTCGAAACGCGTCGCGGCGTCGCGAAGCGCACGCCGAACTTCTCGGCCTGCACGAGAGCATTCTGCGCGAGGTCCGCGCCCGAAATCCCCATCGGGAATCCGAGATAGTTCTCGATCTTCGAGCTCGTCGCCGCCTGCCCGCCGGGCGCGTGCGCGTCGAGCACGATCGTGTCGAGCCCTTCCGACCCTCCGTAAACGGCCGACGCGAGACCCGCGGGTCCCGCCCCGACCACCGCGAGATCGTAAACCGTCGCGGGACCGATGTCGGCAAGCCCCATCTTTTCGGCGAGACGCTCGACCGTGGGGTTCTTGCAGACACCGTCCGCCGTCAGCACAGCGGGCGTGTCGCTACATCCGAGTTCGAACCGCTCGAGCAGCTCCGCCGCCGCAGGGTCGGACTCGAGATCGATCCACTGGAACGGCCGCGAGTTGCGCTCGAGAAACTCGCGCAGCGCGTACAGGCGCGGCGAGTACCGAGACCCGACGAGCGTGATCTCGCCGTGCTGGCGCGCGAGCAGCATGCGACGACGCGCGAGGAATGCGGCGAGCAGAACGTCGCTGATCTCGGAATCCGCGACGACGAGCTTCTTGAGCGCGACCGGGTCCACTTCGAGTGCCGTCGTATCGGCAGTGGCGATTCCCGCGACCACCGCCGCCTTGCTCGACAGCAGATCGATGTCGCCCGTAAAGCCGCGCGGGCCGTGCTGCACGATGCATCGCTTGTCGCCACCCGGCAGCGGCTGGCAGACGTTGACGGCACCGCTCACGACGACGAAGAACGACGCTCCCCGGTCCCCGACGCCCCAAAGTCGCTCCCCTTCGGCGAAGGATCGCTTCTTCGCGATCCGCTCGACGCGAGCGACCTGCGCGTCGGTCAACAACGGAAACGCGACGCGGGCCTCGCGGTCGAGGACCTCGGGCTCCACCGTTCCTTGCAGTGCGGATCGAGACAGATCGTCCATGGCGTTCGAATCCTAGCATGGCGCCGGCACGGCTCGCTTTCGATGCGAGCCGCAGCCATTCGTTCGCGCGCGTCACTTCGTGTGCTTGTGGTACACCTTCGCAGCGATCTTCCAACCGTCCTCGAAACGCAAGAACGAGAGGTAGTCCGTGTAGACGAGGATCCCGTCTTGGCGCAGCTCGATCTTGGCCGACGCCGCGCCGCCCGTCACGTCCAACGAGAGGATCTTCCCTTCGAACGCGGAGTCGCTCGCATCGAACTCAGCGGCCTTCTTGCGCGACTCGATCCCTTCGATCCAGGTCGCGATCTCGTAGCGCCCGAGGTCGTTGCCCTGCGGGTAGAAGATCGCGAAGTCCTCGTGAAAACCGCGCTTCATGGCCTCCGTATCGAGGTCGTTGAATGCACCGTTGAAGTACGCCCGCTCGACGAGCGCGCGGATCGACGCCTCGTCCTTCTTCGTCTCGTCGGCGGCATCGACGTACACGACGCCGAACGCACCGATCGCCACTAGGGCCGCAGCGACGAGTAGCTTGCCTGCCCTTCGAGCCGCGTGCCCTCGAGCGACGGTTTCGCTCGGATGTTCGTTCGAGATCTCGCTCACGGACGGTCGGTCGTTCATTCTCATCGGCCTCTCTCCTCGTGCAGGGCTTCGCGCCCGGGTCGTCGGGGGCGCGACGCGCGTCGTCGCGAGATTCGTGCCTCCCGGGTCTGCGGCATCATACGATGATCCGGGCGACCGAGATCCGGTTCCCGGGGGAATCCCGCCCGGGCGACCGCAACGGGACCTGTGAGGATCGAGCGAGTTCTCCCCGGGATTCCGGGTTTCGTGCGAGTTAGCCGGTACGATAGCCCGAAGACCCATTTTTCTCGAGCCACCGGCAACGCTTCGGGCCTCGGCATGCACTCGGTAGGAAACCGGCTTCACCCAACCTATCGAGGAGCCCACGCGAGACATGACGCAACCGAATCCGAATCCCCGCCCGAACCCCGATGCCCTGCTCGAGCACGCGCCCTGGCTGCGGCGCGTGGCCCTGGCCGTCGCGGGCGATCCCGACCGCGCCGAAGATGTCGCACAAGAGACGTGGCTCGCCGCAATGGAGCGCGGACCTCGCGACCGCGAGCCCGGCGAAGCCGACCGGGGCCGCACGCGATCGTGGCTCCGCACCGTCGTGCGGCGAAGCGCGTCCCGGCAGCGGCAGCGCGACACGGCGAGCGCGCGACGCGAGCGCACCGCCGCACGGCCCGAAGCGCTTCCGTCGACCGCCGAGCTCGCCGAGCACGCGGAGATGCAACAACGACTGCTCGACGCGATCGGTCGCCTCGACGAGAGCACCCGACGCGTCATCCTGCTGCGCTACTTCCGCGGGATGTCGGCCGTCGAGATCGCGCGTGCCGACGACGAGCCTTCGGGCACCGTGCGCAGCCGCCTGAAACGCGGCCTCGACCGGTTGCGCGAAGAGCTCGTGTCCGATCCCCGCGATCGCCGCGCTCTGCTCGGATTCGCGACCGCGGGTGCGATGCCATCCGTCGGCCCGAACGCCGAAACACCGTTCGAAGCGGCATCGACGACGGCTACCGCGAAGACGATCTCGTCGTCGCTCCTCCCGATCGGAGCCGGGGTCGCGCTCGTGGCGACGATGGTCACGATCGCGATCGTCCTCTCGACGCGAACCGACCGCGAGCCGACCTCGTCGGTCTCGCTCGAGACGAGCGCGGCATCCGCCGAACCGAGCCTCGCTCGGATCGACATTCCTCCCGCCTCGGATCCGCGCTCGGACGACCTCCGCGGGTCGGCGCTCGATCATTTTCCCGGCTCGGCCGCGAACGAGCTCGCCGATCCGACCCTCCCCGCGCGCACGTCGTCGTCCACCCCTTCGATCGTCGTGCGAACCGTCACGCCCGACGGCGAGCCGGTAGCCGGCGTTCCCGTTCGGCTCGCACGCCGCCCCGGAGAGCTCGCGACATTCCCCGGACCGAACGCCGTCACCGATGCGGCGGGAGAAGCGCACTTCCCCGACCTCGAGCGCGGCACCTACGTCCCGTGGATTCTCCCGCAATCCGCGGAATGGTTCGACGTTGCGGACACTCCGTGGCGCATCGTCGTGCGCGGCGTCGGGGTCTTCGAGGCTCAGACCACGACGTTCGTCGCGCGGCATCCGGGTCGGATCATTAATATTCATCACAGTTTCTTGCCAGCG
>JAUIME010000286.1 GCA_030433195.1 bacterium | reverse complement strand
CTGTTCGCGAACCCTGAGACGCGCTACGCCGACCTCGGAACGAACGCGGGGCTCGAACCCGTGCTCTTCCCGTCCGGTGCGACCGCGACCTTCAGCAACGCGAGCAACATCTGCATGACTTGCCACCAGGGTCGCGAGTCGGGGGTGTCGGTCGACACGAATGCGCCCAACACCGTCGTCCAGATGCCCACGGACTACGACTCGTTCGACTTCGTCAATCGCCACTACTACGCCGCGGGTGCGATCCTGTTCGGGTCGGACGTCAACGCCGCGTACGAATGGGACGGGCAGACGTACGCGGGCCAGAACATGTTCTCGGGCGTCCACGGTACGCTGACCGATTGCATCGGATGCCACATGCGCGGCATGCAGGATCACGAGTTCGTGCCGGAAACGGGCGACTGCAGCGCGTGCCACCAAGGCATCACGGACTTCGAACAGCTCGGTCTGCCCTTCGGCATGCCCAACGTCGACTACGACGGTGACGGCACCGGTGAGAGCTTCCAGGCCGAGATCGACGGGATGGCGTCGTACGTCTACCTCGCGCTGCAAGCTTACGGACGCTTCGGGCTCCCGCAGAGCTCGCCGGTTATCTACTCGCCGACTAGCTACCCGTACTGGTTCAAGGACACGAACGACAACGGACAGGTCGACGACGGCGAAGCTTCGTTCGGAAACCGCTATCGCGACTTCGACCGTCGGATGCTGCGCGCCGCGTTCAACTTCCACGCCGCGCAGGATCCCGGCGGCGACATCCACAACTATCGCTACGTGCTGCAGACCCTGTATGATTCGGGGGACATCCTGGACGACGGGTCCTTCAACGGCTCGCCTCCGGGCATCCGCCCGTAAGTCGGACGATTCACGTTCCTCACGGTGCGCCGGGGTCCTCGGATCTCGGCGCACCGATTCTCGTTCGAGCA
Organism: bacterium; assembly: GCA_030433195.1. GTDB lineage: Bacteria > Planctomycetota > JACOTG01 > JACOTG01 > JAUIME01 > JAUIME01. Next base: position 5,841 of record JAUIME010000286.1, on the reverse strand, counting down.
GGAGAGCCATGACTTCGAAAGCCGCAAGGCCGAGCCACGCTTTCTCCCGCGTATACAGCGCCATGGTGCTCGCCCTCGCGGCGATGCTCGTGGCGGGCTGCGCTGACAGTTCGAGTGACGGCCGGCGTGCGCTCCGCATCCTGACCGGAACCGTCGTCGGCGGAGACGATCGCGGGGTCGGGGGTTGCGTCGTCTACCTCGTCCCGACCGGCGCGATCGACCGCACGCCCATCACGGCCGAAGGGATTCTCGACGGATCGACAGAAGCGTACGACGAACCGCTCGAAGACGCCGTGCGTCGAAGCGGCGCCGATTTCGCACAAGACGTCACGAAGAACAACGGGCGGTTCCGCATCGACGGCGGCGCGAACGGCGTCGACCCCGATCTCGACTACTACGTCTTCGTGGTCCCTTCCGACGGCGAGCATCTGCCGGGCGGCGATCGGTGCCGCGTTTCGCGTCCCGGATCGTCCCTGCTCGGTACCGACATCCGTATCGAAGTGTCGAGCGCCCCGTCCGCCGCCGCGCACTACGTGGGCTCGAGCACATGCCTCGAGTGTCACGACGACCATGCCGGTATCGTCTACACAGCGCACAAGAACGGCATCACGGCGCTCGGCCGTCTCGGCGACCTGCAAGATCCGTCGAATTTCGACGGTTTCTTCGACGCGCTCGACCGATTTCCCGAAGCCTCGAACTACGCGGGCGGTCGCGTGCTCACGTTCGGCGACGCTGATCCGTCGCGCTCGACCGATGTCTTCGAAGTCTACGAAGGGGCCGCTCCGCCTCAGATCGACACGGCCGCCGTTCAAGCGTACCTGTGGCGTGACGCCGCAACCGCCGAGTACAAGATCACGCTCGAGAACCTGCTGACGCGGCAGGATCCACTGTCGCCGCTCACGCTCACGGCCCGACTCGCCTACGGCGGCACCGTCTACAAGCAGAACTTTCTCGTCGAGTTCCCCGGCCGCGTCGGTCACTACGTGTTTCTGCAATTCCAAGCGTTCCCCGGGATCTCGACGGGATCGGACGAACACTTCGATCGAACACGAGCGACCTGGCGAGACTACGGTCTCGCCGAGATCTTCGACTCGAGCTCTCGCAGTTTCCGAGCGCCCGCACTCACGGCGACCTTCGAGGCGAACTGTGCCGCGTGCCACTTCACGGGCTACGAAGCCTACACGGATCCCGGCACCGGCGAATCCCTCGCGCGCGCCGTGACCGATCCACGTGGGGCCTTCGACATCGATGGCGACGGGCTTTTCGACGAGGTCAACGTCGGCTGCGAATCGTGCCACGGCCCGGGTTCGGAGCACGTCGCTCGGAACGCCTCACGAGCCTCGGATCGCTACATTCTCGACATCGCCGCGCTTTCACCGTCCCGCGAGCACATGATCTGCGCGCGATGCCACGACCGCGTCGTCGGAAACGGAACGATCGCCAACGAGCAGCCCCTCGACGGGAACGACCGCTTCCCCGCGGCGGGGATCAGCCGCGAACGCTTCCTCGCCGAACACACGTCGCAGCCCGGCCCCGCTCTCGACGACTACTGGCCGGATCACGCGAACTCGAAGAGCCATCATCAGCAAGCGGCCGACTTCTTGAAGTCGAGCAAGTACCGCAACGATCGCCAGCTCCTCGCGTGCTCGGAATGCCACGATCCGCATGCGGATCGCTCGCTCGCAGGCCTCGAGGAGTACGCGCACAACCTCCTCGGCGATCCGACCGATCCGGCGGGTATTCTGTGCGCGCGGTGCCACGCGATCGATCCCGTCCCGCACATGATCGAACGGAGCTCCTCGGCGCACGCGGGCCCGCAGACGATGTGCTCTTCGTGTCACATGCCGCGCACCGCCCAGTCGGGTGCGGGCCAGTACGGCACCCTGCTCGCACCGCCGACGGGCACCGCCGCCGACATCGACTCGGTCTACTGGATGAACGACATCAGCTCGCACTTGTTCCGATTCGTGCACAAGTACGACCTCGGCGTTTCAGGCGTTCCGCCTGCCAACGCCATGCCCGCGCCCTACACCAACCGCTGCGGCACCTGCCACGATCCGAGCAACCTGCCGGACGTCCCTCCCGACGAGTGATTCGGGGATCGCGACCGAAGAGCCATCTTGCGGTCGCGACTCCAGCTCGAGAAGGTCACGTCGGGTACCGTTGCGTCGTCGCTCAGAGTTTCTCGCGGACGTCGTAGCAGAGCAGTACGTCTTGATCGCGGATGTAGAGCTTGCCGTTCGCGATCACGGGGTACGCCCACGCGGGCAAGTCCGTGCGATCGGGCTGCTCGAAGCGGCCGCGCTCCCGGTACTCCTTGCGATCCGGCTCGATGAGCAGGATCTCGCCCTCTTCGGACCGCAGGTACAGCCGGCCGTCCGCGAAGGCGACGGAACCCTTGGGCGCTTCGCGCTCGCGCCAGAGCAGCTCGCCGGACTCGAAGTCGAGGCAGTTCAGGAAGCCCCCGCCGTTGCCGCCATGCGCCCCGTACAGGCAGCCGTCGAGCACGATCATGCCACCGTGGTGGTTCTGCATGCGCTGCGTGAAGTACACCTCGTCCGCGGAGATTCGACCTTCGTCGTCGGCAGCGAGCCGGACCAATCCTCCGCCGTTGCCGTAGGCCGACGCCGCGAACACGAGGCCATCCTGATACAGGGGCGTCGAGCAGTTGATGCCGTGCTTGTTCGAGGGTGCGTCGTAGCGCCATGAGAGCGCGCCGTCCTCCGCATCGACTCCGACAAGCGAGGCCGCCGTGAACTGAACGTACTGCCGCCGCCCCTCGAAGTCGATCGCGATCGGCGACGAGTACCCCGCCCCCGACTTGGCGTCACCGCCGCCGCTCCCGTCGCCCTCGGCCGCCGGAACGTGCATCTTCCACAGCGTCTTGCCCGTGGTCTTGTCGAGCGCCGCCATCGTGACTTCGGTCCCGCCGGGCGTGCACAGGACGCGATCGCCGTCGACGAGCGGCGACTCTCGGTAGCTCCAGGGCGGAACGATCCCGCCGAAGTCCTCCGTCATGCTTCGCTTCCAGACGACCTTGCCGTCCCCGGCGGAAAGGCACGCGACCGTGCCTCCCATTCCGATCACGTAGAGCCGATCGCCATCGACGGTCGGCGTGCACCCCGGCCCCTCTTTGGATTGTTTGCGCGCCTGCTCGTAGGCCGGGCCGATCCGCGTCACCCAGAGAGGGCTCCCGTCCTTCTCGGAGAGTGCCCACACGACTTCGTCGTTCCCGCGATGACTCATCCCGTAGATGCGACCGGACGCGACGGCCGGCGCGCTGTCGCCACCCCCGAGGTCGTCGATCCTCCAGGCGAGGGGCGGTCCCTTCTCGGGCCACTCCTTCAACAAGCCGCTCGCCGTTACCGTGCCCTCACGATCAGGACCTCGCCACTGCGTCCAGTCGCTCGCTTCGACCGAACCGCAACACGCCAAGACGATGCCGAAAACCACCACGCTTCGAAGTCGTTCGAATCTCATCGAGCTACCCTCCTCGTCGACCTGTTCACGCTCCGTTCGGCGTCTCGCCACCGAACGCCGCCGACGCACCGAAAGCGCCGACGCCACGAGTCGCACACCCGTGCGCAACGCAATCAATGCGCGGCGTGCGGTCGGGGGTGCGAAGAAACGAGACGATTCTCCTCGAACCGTCCTCAACCCTCCGACGAACCGACCATCCGTACGAGGGTATTGCGCACTTCGTCCGCAATGTCGACGGGCGGCTGCTCGCGCAAGCAACGTACGTGGAGGTTCATCAGAAAGTTCTTTCCGTTGGTGTAGCGATACGTCTGCCGTGTCACGTCGGGCTTCGGCAGCGGCGTACGCAGCTCGCGCCAGAACTGCCGCAGCCATGCGCCCATCTGATTCTCGGTGACCCTCTTCTCGCGAAGCATCGCGAGAACGGCCTTGGCCATCCGCCAATCCTCACCGAATACGTACGCGGTGCGCGTTGTCGTCATGACGCCGCGAATCGCGTCGAGCATTTGCTGCATGTCCTCGGAATCGAGCTCCTTGCAGTGTGCGAGCTGCTCGAGGAGGTCGGCCGAGTGAGCCACCGCGTGCGCCCAGCCCTTTCCTTCCACGTACCCACGCAGGTCTTGCTCCCGCTCGAGGTACGCGACGATCGCGTCCTTCACGCGCTCGACGTCCTCGGGTTCGAGGTAGGCCTCCCGGACGTGCCGGCGCACGAGCTCGACGAGCACGAGGATCGAGAAGGTCCGCTTGAAGACCGCGTCGGACTCGCCCTCGCCGATCCGGTACGTCAGATGGGTTTCGCCCGCGCACGTCGCGGCGAGCTTCGTCATCTCGTCTGGCGAAAACACGTCGGCTCGAATCCACCGCGCGAATGTCGTGTAGATGAGACCGTCGCGCAGATCGGGGTCGGTGGACCCGATCGCTTCGAGCATGCGTTCGGCAACATCCTCCGCGGAGGCCCCTTCCGGAACGGCGTAACCGCCCGCCGCGATGCGGCGCAGCTCTTCCTTCAGGTCATCGGCCGAGACAAGACTCGCGCCAGCAAGGACGACGGCGAGGGTGAGCACGATACGAGACATGGGCGGCTTCCTTCGTGGGGCCAATCGATTCGGACGCGACCGCAGCGCACCCGACGTCCGAGAGACGTCGAGTACGCAGTCGAGCCCCGATTGTTCCAGAACCGCATCCCGATTGGAATCGTTTCGCGGTGCGGCTACCTCGCCGGACGCCACACGCCCGCGTCTTGTGCCGGCGCCGGAAGCTCGTTGATCGAGAGGCGCGCGGTCATGTCGGCGTCCGCGTAGGCCGCGATCCCCTCCGGGCCTCCGTCGGGACCCTGATACGCTTGGATATTGTTCTCGGTCGCGAGAATGTCCCCCGTTTGGTTCACGACGAACACCCGCGTTCCCGTCGTATCCTTGGAGACCGGCCAAGCGTAGCAGCACCACAACGTTTCGGCCAAGTCGTCGTCGACCACGCCGGCACCGGGTCCGCCCGCAGGATCCTCGGGGACCGGATCGCCGCCGGCCCCGGGAAGGAACATCTGGTAGACGTAGCCCGAGCGCGTCACGACCCCCGCGCCGAGCCCGTTGTCCTGCACGTTGCGGAACGCGCCCGAAAGCGATGGCGGCTCGATCAAATCCGCCGCCTGGGCCCCGTTCACGCGCGGCGGAATCAGCGCCGCCATCTCGCCGAAGTATCCGTACTCGCCCTCGCCGTCCGCATCGTTGTCGTTGTGCGCTTGCCCTTGAAACTGCAACTGCGCGGAGTTGATGTTCCGCAAAGTCGCGATCGCCGCACGCTCGTTCGCGTTCGCCCGCGCGGCCACCAGATTCGGAACGGCGATCGTTGCGACGATCGCGATGACCGCGATCACGATCAACATCTCGATGAGTGTGAAGCCCTCGTTCTCGTTCATTCGTAGCCCTTGTCTTCGCAGCCAGAACGTCGTCTCGAGAAGGGCCCCTCCGGCCCGCCTCGCGCCTCGAAAGTCGACGACTCGCTCCGGCTCACCGAACGCACCGCGAGCCGGGAACTCGGGTGTGGAAAAGCCGTCCGTCGTCGCTCTCGATTCGACGGACTCGACGCAGAGAGAGGTTGCGCCCTGGGATGCGCGGCTACCCCCATCGTAGATCCGGCCACGAAACTTGAGCCGAATCCGAAAGTCGCACACTCGGCACCCCGAGCGAGCGTTTCAACTCGACGCTGACACCCCGGCGACGATCGCATCGCATCGTCCACGACTCACCGCGATCGCACGCCAGGGTCGACAACCTTCCCCACTCGGACTCTCAGGGATACGTGTAGGTCGATTGGATGCCGAGCGGGATTCCGAGGGCGTAGTAGACGAGCAAGAAGATCGTCCAG
>JAUIME010000994.1 GCA_030433195.1 bacterium | reverse complement strand
GGGTTACGGCATCCCATGACGTAGATCTCGGGGCGGCCCCGCGACCCGTCGGCGGGAAACAGGTTGCCTTCGGGAATCGAGTAGCTGCCGTTGGCCTCGGGCCGGATACGCAAGATCTTGCCGCGTAGGTCGGCGGGGTTGGCGGACGACTTCTGCGCGTCGAACGGCGCGCGACCCTCGCGCTCGTCGATCGGCGCGTACCCGCTCGACTCGAACGGGTTCGTATTGTCGCCTGTCGACAGGTACAGATTGCCCGCGCCGTCGAATGCGAGCGACCCACCCGCGTGGCAACACTCGTCGCGTTGCGTGCCGACCTCGAGCATCACGATCTCGCTCTCGGGATCGAGCGCGTCGCCGACGAGCGTGAAGCGCGACAGCCGATTGCGCGGCGCGCCTTCGCGCGGCGAGTAGTAGAGGTAGATCCACCCTGTTTCGAGGAATGCGGGGTCAGCGGTGACGCCGAGCAGGCCGTCTTCCAGTCCATCGAAGACGTCGACGAAGCCGGCGATCACGGTCGACGCGAGCTCGGGCTTCCAGATCTTCACGATCCCCTGACGTTCGACGAACAGAACGCGCAGGTCGGGGAGCACCGCGAGCTCCATCGGATCGGTGACGAAGTCGTCGAGCACGACCTTGTCGTAGTGCGCGTCGATCGTCGCACCCGCGTCGGCCGCCAAGCGTCCGCCGGCCCAACGGATGCCGCCCGCGATGTGCTCGAGGAACGCGGGCTCGGCGAAGCTCGCCTCGGTGTGACCGAGCGCCGTGTACCACGCGCGACCGCCGTCGTACTCGTGGCACCATGCGATCGGATGGTCGGCACCCATGCCGCCGCCCTCGTACGTCGACTCGTCGAGCGACGCGAGGACGTGAACCTTGCCGCGCGGATTGCGCCGAAAGTCGTACCACTCGTCGGTGCGCCGCCAGACGTCGTCGAGATGCCGCATGCTCGGATGCGCGTGATCGAACACGTGGATGTCGGCTTCCTGCACCGCGGGATGTCCCCGGAAGTACGCACCGACGAGCTTCGCATACCACGGCCAGTCGTATTCCGTGTCGCTCGCGGCGTGGATCCCCGCGTACCCGCCACCGCCGCGAATGAACCGTTCGAACGCGGCCTGTTGCGCGTCGTCGAGCACGTCGCCGGTCGTGCTCAAGAAGACGACGACGTCGACGTCGGCGAGCCCGTCGTCCGTGAATCGCGCGGCGTCCTCGGTCGCCTCGACGTTCCACGCGAACCGATCACCGAGCCCGCGCAGCGCGGCCACG